>CAMBDR010000297.1 GCA_945864765.1 Janthinobacterium lividum
TGCGGTTTTCATTTACGCGGCAGCGGCCAACAATATGCGCTGCCGTTTAAAACCGTATTTTTGGGCGTGCCCAACAATTCGTCCTTGGGCATTGAATTGGCGCGCAATTTACGCGGCAATGGGGAAATCGAAATTCTGCACGAACGCAAGGATGCACAGGCTATTATTGAAGTCCTGTCCGAAAACCGCGACAAATCCATTTTATCGCTCAACTTCCAGGGCCGGGTGCGCGAATATAATTTAACTTACGCCTTGCGTTTTCAAGTCAAAGACGCAGCCGGGCACGAATTATTGGCCCCCAATGAAATTTTATTAAAGCGCACCATCAGCTTTAATGAATCGCAAGTGCTGGCCAAGGAATCGGAAGAAACCTTTCTCTATCGCGACATGCAAACCGACCTGGTGCAACAAATCATCCGACGGCTGGCGACCATCAAGCTCCAGCCCAAAGGATAAGCCACCATGCAACTGCGGCTGGATGCACTCGACGCTCACCTTGCCAAAAATTTGAGTGCGCTCTACGTTATTACTAGCGACGAGCCTTTATTGGCGCTCGAAGCGGCCGACAAAATCCGCCTGCGCGCGCGCCAGCAAGGCTTTACCGAGCGCACCGTATTGACGGTGGAGCGTAGCTTCAAATGGGGCCAGTTGCTGGCAGAAAATCAGTCGCAATCGCTGTTTGGCGATAAAAAACTGATTGAATTGCGCATTCCCACTGGCAAACCCGGCAAAGACGGCGGGGCCGCCTTGCAAGAATACACCAAGCACTTGAATGCCGACAACCTGACCCTGATCAGCTTACCCAAACTTGACTGGCAAACCCAAAAAGCCGCCTGGGTCGCCAGCTTGCAGCAAGCGGCGGTGTACCTCGACATTGCCCCGGTGGAACGGGCGCAATTACCCGCATGGATAGGTCAGCGCTTAAGCTTGCAACAACAAAGCGCCGAACGCGCCAGCCTCGACTTTATTGCCGAACGAGTCGAAGGTAATTTACTGGCCGCGCACCAGGAAATTCAAAAACTGGGCTTACTGCACCCCGCTGGCCCACTCAGTCAACAGCAAATCCAGGACGCCGTGATGAATGTGGCGCGCTACGACGTGTTTAAACTGAATGAAGCCATGCTCAGTGGCGACAGCCGGCGCTGGATACGCATGCTCACCGGCTTACAAGGCGAAGGCGAAGCGCTGCCCCTGGTTTTGTGGGCGGTGGCAGAAGAAATCCGCACCCTGTTCAAGCTCAAAGCCGCCATCGAACAAGGTCGCCCCCTGCCCGCTTTACTCAAAGAATACCGGATTTGGGGGCCGAAAGAGAAATGGATGGACCCGGCGCTACGCCGCCTGAGTTTGGCAGGATTGCAACAGGCCTTGCAACAAGCAGCGCAAGTGGATAAACTGATCAAAGGCTTACGCGTCAAGGGCATGACCAGCGATGGCTGGGAAGCCTTGATGCAACTGGGCTTATTGGTCTGCCTGGGTAATTCACCCAGGCGAGCATAAGCCATTCACCCCCTACATTATTGTGATCATCATGGACATTCCTTCTTACCTGCAAACTGTTGGACAACGCGCCCGGCGCGCCGCACGCTTAATGGCCGAAGCACCGAGCGCCATAAAAAACCGCGCCTTGCTTGAAATCGCGCACTTAATTGAGCAAGAGCACGACGCCATCTTTACCGCCAATCGAAAAGATTTGGCCGCTGCCCGCGCCAACGGCC
Organism: Janthinobacterium lividum; assembly: GCA_945864765.1. Lineage (GTDB taxonomy): Bacteria > Pseudomonadota > Gammaproteobacteria > Burkholderiales > Burkholderiaceae_D > CAMBDR01. The sequence continues at coordinate 1,716 of CAMBDR010000297.1, forward strand.
TGGCCGATGCCATGCTGGAGCGCCTGGCGCTCAACGAAAGAGCCTTGTTCAGAATGGTCGAGGGTTTGCAGCAAGTGGCCAAATTACCCGACCCGATTGGTGAAATCTCCAATCTTAAATTTCGCCCCACTGGCATCCAGGTCGGGCAAATGCGGGTGCCGCTGGGTGTGATCGGCATTATTTACGAAGCCCGCCCGAATGTGACGGTCGATGCCGCTGGCCTGTGCATTAAAAGCGGTAACGCCTGCATCTTGCGTGGCGGTTCCGAAGCCTTGCACTGTAATTTGGTACTGGCCAAAATCGTGCAGCAAGGCTTGCAAGTTGCCGGTTTGCCCTCCGATGCGGTGCAAGTGATTGAAACGGCAGACCGCGCCGCCGTCGGCGCTTTAATCACCATGCCGGAATACGTCGATGTGATCGTGCCACGCGGCGGCAAAGGCTTGATTGAACGCCTGATCCGCGAATCCACGGTGCCCATGATCAAGCATCTGGATGGGATTTGCCATGTATATATCGACGACCAGGCCGATATCGAAAAAGCCCTGGCCATTGCCTACAATGCCAAATGCCACCGTTACGGCACCTGCAATACCATGGAAACCTTGCTGGTTGCGCATGATATCGCCGCGAAAGTGTTGCCAGCCCTGGCCAAACTGTATGCCATGCAAAAAGTTGAATTACGCTGCGACCCCTTCGCCGCCAGTATTTTGCAGCACTACCCGCATCTGGTTCTGGCCACCGAACAAGACTGGGCCACCGAATACCTGGCCCCGATCTTATCGATCAAGGTGGTGCCGGATATGGAACAGGCGATTAACCATATCAATACCTGGTCTTCGCACCACACCGATACCATTGTCACGGAAAACTATAGCCGCGCCATGCGCTTTTTGCGTGTGGTCGATTCCGCCTCGGTCATGGTCAACGCCTCGACCCGCTTTGCCGATGGCTTTGAATATGGCCTGGGGGCGGAAATTGGCATTTCCAACGACAAACTGCATGCACGTGGCCCGGTTGGGCTGGAAGGTTTGACATCGTTAAAATATATCGTACTTGGCAACGGCGAAGTGCGACAATAAGCAACAGCGAGCAACAGCGAGCAACAGCGAGCAACAGCGAGCAACAACAAGCCACAAGCCGCGCCAAAATGGGGGAAGCATGCTCTGGATTAAAGCACTACATATTGTCTTCATCGCTTCATGGTTCGCGGGCTTGTTTTATTTACCGCGCATCTTCGTCAATTTGGCGATGGAAGACAAGCCCATCGTCATCGAGCGCTTATTGCTGATGGCGCGCAAGCTTTACCGCTTTACCACCCTGCTTTCCATGCCCGCCGTGGCCTTGGGTGTCTGGCTGGTGTTGGGCTATGGCCTGGGCGCAGGTGACGCTGGCCACAAGATTGCAGGGTGGATGTGGGCCAAGCTGTTCATCGTCGCCCTCACCTTGGCTTACCATGTACGTTGCGGCAAATTGCTCAAACAATTTGAACGGGGTGAATGCAAGCTCAGCCATCGCTGGTTTCGCTGGTGGAATGAAATCCCGGTATTTTTATTACTCGGCGCAGTGATTTTGGTGGTGGTGCGGCCGTTTTAATACCATCGTCGCGCACGCAGTTGTTGTTCCTGCTGCTGGCGCGATGCTTCTTATCGAAAAAAGGTTCCCGATGTCTTATTCTTATTTTTGCCCCTGCCCACGTGGCATGGAAACCGCGCTGGCCGAAGAAATCGGCGAAATCGCTCAAACCAGTACCAGCCGCACCCTCAAAGTGCATAATCAAGTACCGGGCGGCGTCCATTGCTCGGGCGATTTGATTGATGCGTATCGACTCAATCTGCACTCCCGCATCGCCTCGCGGATTTTATTGCGCCTGGCCCACAAATCATACAAAAACGAAAATGATATCTATGATTTAACGCTGGAACAACCCTTTGAAGATTGGTTCACCCCCGAGCATACGATACGGGTTGATCTGACCGCCATCAAATCGCCGCTAAAAAGTCTCGAATTTACGACACTCAAGATAAAAGATGCGGTCTGTGATCGCTTCCGTGATTTGGTGCAACGCCGCCCCTCGGTCAACACCCAAAGCCCGGATATTCGCATCGCCGGCTTTTTGGATGCCCACAATTACACGCTGTACATCGACACCTCCGGCGAAGCGCTCTTCAAGCGCGGCTGGCGTGACGAAACGGGCGATGCGCCCCTGCGTGAAAACCTGGCCGCTGGCCTGTTACGGGTTGCGGGGTGGAAACCTGGCACGGTTTTATTCGATCCGATGTGTGGCTCCGGCACCATTTTGGCGGAAGCGGCGCAAATGATCATGGGTATTCCACCCGGTGCGCGACGCAGCTTTGCTTTTGAGAAATTTGGCAATTTCCAGGCCAAAGCCTGGGCCGAACTCAAACAAGCGATTCGCCCCAATCCGCTACCGACCACGCCAACCCTGTTTGGCAGCGACATCTCCGGCGATATGATTGCCATGACGCGGCATAATCTGCGAAATGCGGGCATTTTGTTTGATATCCCGCTCAAACAAATCGAAGCCCAGGAAGTCAAGGCACCGAGCGAAACCCCCGGCATTTTGCTCACCAACCCGCCTTATGGCGAACGGATCGGCGTGCGCGGTGATCAATCGCTGGAAGAAGACGAGCTGGCACTGTCTTTTTATCGCAACTTGAGTACGACACTAAAACAACGCTTTGCCGGATGGCAAGTTTATCTATTTACCGCCGATTTAAGCCTGCCCAAAATGATGCGTTTAAAAGAATCGCGCAAAACGCCTTTTTTTAATGGTGCGCTCGAATGTCGTTTGTTCCGTTTTGACATGGTTGCAGGCTACCACAGGCGCGAAGCGGCCCTTCCCAAGGATGAATCCGGTGCCAGCAGCTAAAGCCTTCAGGCCGATCCTCGCACCCAATTGCATCGGATTTTCCCCACTACGCCAATTAAACAACACCGCATCTGAGTATTTTCCCAGTCGCGGTGTGCCATCACCGAGCTTTTTTCATCACACTTGAGCGGTATCACCAAAGATTTCTGCTACCCTTTACACAGATACGCAATTAAAGAAAGGCTTTGGCATTGCCAACACAAATGGCCGAGGCCAAACTGGCACGTATTCATCTGAAGTAGCTGAAGTAACACAGGCGACAACCAATATAACCACAGGTTTTGACAACTCAACCTCAGGGGCATCTCAAATGAATCAAGCAGATATTACCGTGCATCAACAACACATTGCCAAAGTACATAAATTTTTCTTACCTGCATTATGGCTAATGGTTTTATTTTCACTCGGTTTGGCAGGGTTGAACAATACTTGGGTGCCAGCCTTAATCGTTAGTTTATTATGTGCGGGGATACCAACCGCCTTAATCATGATGAATCCGCAAGCCCTGATCACCCGTCTCGCAGTAGGTGCGGCCCTGATGATTTTTTGTGCACTCAACATTCACCAGGCCGGGGGCATGGCCGAGTTGCACTTCGGCATCTTCGTATTACTCGCCTTCCTGGTGTTTTATGAAGACTGGCGCGTCATTGTTTGCGCCGCAGGTGTGGTGGTAGTGCATCACATCCTGTTTAATTACTTGCAACCCACGCGTGACGCCATGTGCTTTACCACGCCAAGCTGGAATCTGGTCTTCATTCATGCCGCCTATGTGGTGGTCGAAACGGCCGTGTTGAGTTATTTGGCGGCACTCCTGAGCAGCGAAACCACCGCCGTTGCCACCAGCAACGTCGCATTGCAAAAGAATTTTGAGCACATGCGCCAAATGTTGGAAAATGCCCGCAACGGGATTGACGCCATCACCACCGCATCCCGCGAAATTTCCAGCGGCAATGCCGATTTATCATCCCGCACCGAATCGCAAGCGTCCAGCCTGGAAGAAACCTCCAGCACCATGGAAGAACTCACTTCCACCGTGAAGCAAAATGCCGACAATGCACGCCAGGCCAATCAAGTGGTGCTGTCGGCCTCGTCGGTGGCAGAAAAAGGCGGCGAATTGGTCACGCAAGTGGTATCGACCATGGGCTCGATCAAAGAAAGCTCACGCAAAATTGTGGATATTATCAGCGTCATTGATGGCATCGCCTTCCAAACCAATATTTTGGCCTTGAATGCGGCGGTTGAAGCGGCGCGTGCAGGGGAACAAGGGCGCGGCTTTGCGGTGGTGGCGACCGAAGTGCGGAATCTGGCCCAACGTAGCGCGAGTGCTTCCAAAGAAATCACACATTTAATTGGCGATTCGGTTGAAAAAGTGGAGGCGGGCGGCAAGCTGGTGGATGAAGCGGGTGAAACCATGACCCTGATCGTCACTTCAGTCAAACAGGTGGCCGACATCATGAGTGAAATCACAGCGGC
>CAMBDR010000298.1 GCA_945864765.1 Janthinobacterium lividum
GTTAGGATGATTGTAACCACACAGCAAGTAAAAAGCCAGCAGCGAGTAACAAGAATCTGCCTCAATCGACTACAATCAGCTTAATCGCAACAACAACCGATTTTTGCTGTAGCGCCCGTAGCCGCCCATGCTAACCATGATTTTGGCAACCACATGAAAAGGAAATGAACAATGGACGCTGAAATGAACCAATTTGCCGCCGACTTGCTGCAATCGGTGCGCGAAATGAAAGCGGATGTGCGCGCCAATGAAACCAAGGCGAAGGCCAGCAAAGCACAGATAACATCGACCAAATGGCAGGCTGAAAAAGAATCACTTGAGTCTGGCGGGGAGTGCCAATTTGCCATATTGCATGACAACCGCCCAAAAAAGTACCCCCCCGGTTTGAGCATCACCGCGATGCATTGCGGGATAGGCTTGGGGGGTGTTGTTAGATGTAATTATAGGCATGCGCCCTGATTTTGTCCAGCCGAAATTCCGACCTGCAATTCACCAGTGTGGCGAATATAGGGCACTTCGCCACTATCGATATCAAGCAACAGCGATTTAAGGTTCTCAGCCAACCCGGCTTTGGATTCCGCCTGTGTTTCATAATCCGGGAAATCGCTCAAAAAACCAATATAAAACTCGCCATCCTGCCAATATGTGTATTTCAACGTCCTCATGGTTTCCCCCTCGGTTCAATTCTCATCAATCTGCCCCTACTTACAAAACGCATCAACTGGTGAACACCCCGCGCACCGTCACCGCTTGCCGTATCAATTCGTCAACCTACACCATACAGCCTATTGCGCCCCCTTATCGGCAAACACCACCCACTGCGCCCAATCTACCGGACACCCCATCAAACCCTGCTGCGCTACCGTTGCCTCTTGAATCTGCTGGCGCAAGCGCCCTGCCCAACTGCTACCCGGTTCAATCCGCTGCATTAACAGCGCCATGATAACCAGATAATTAAATACCTGCCGGGTTGCCTGGGTTTGAATTTGCCCCGCTTCATTGGTAATTTGCTCGGTCACAATTTGCCCCTGAAACCGCTTGATCAAGGGCAGTTGCAAAACAAATCGCCGATTCCATAATCGGCCATGATGGGCACAGACATTGCGAACCGGGGTCAAGGCATGCAATACCTGCTCCAATATTTCAACCGTCGGCATGCCCAAACTTTGCGCCATATCCCGCTTTGCCTTATTGTCATTGGTAGCATGAAACCAGCGCGACAATGCGCCCAAACTCAGCGTTTCGACGACCATCCAAATCGGTGGCAAGAAAGGTTTGTCGTACTTTTTGCGGTAATGGCTGATAAAAGTTTCTCTGCTGGCGTGCAACTGCGTTGCCATTTGTGCGATATCACTCGCATGTTGCCAAGGGCTTTTAAACAAATGGGGCTGCATATGCGCATGCGGGCCATGGCGCACCGACAAAGCATGCGCCCACAGTGATCGAATCGCGGTTTCAATCCGCTCCATCGCCTCCATTACCAGCAAGCGCAGTTGCCGATCAAAAGTGTAGATGGCCAATACCTGATCAAACGTCGTACCAGCCTGAAACTGATGATTACGCTTACCGTCAATCGCACTGACCTGTTCATAGGGCAGCCAGTAAGCACTCAGGCGGTAATAACCAATATGTTGGAGATAATGTGCTACGCGCTGAGGGTCATCAAACACCAAGCCGCGTGATTGCAGGAGTAATACTTGATCTTGAAGGGAAAGTGGTGGTTTGCCATATTGCATGACGGGTTCCCAAAAAAAGTAACCCCCCGGTTTGAGCATCACCGCGATGCATTGCGGGATAGGCTTGGGGGGTGTTGTTAGTCGTAATTATATACACACCTCATTGCTCTGTCCAGTCAAAATAGCGGATTTTTTTGTTCTGCCAAGTCGAAATTCCAGGAACACCAGCAAACCACCGCCCTGCCCTTACGCGGACAAACGAATACTGCTGAACACGCCATCCAAAAATATAAAAAAACTATCCCCACCCGCCGTCACGGCTTGCCGTATCACTTCTTCAATTTCCGGCATGCGCCCTTGCAATGCCTCGCTGGCGTACAGCACCTTGAGCTCAATAGCCATATTCCACTCATCCAGCGTTTCAACAATCACCACTTCCGTGCCAAACAACAGCAAAAAGCGAACATCGCTTGACATCACCTCCCCCTTGTTCAAGCGCAGGAAGTAATAGCCACGTTCTTCATCCACCGTCCATTTACTTGTAGTCAATAAAATATCGCTTTTCCTGACCGAAGCAAATTTCGAAATCAGCGCCCGGTTTTTATCCGAATACACGAAGGCCTCATCTTCCAGGCTCATTTTTCTCAATTCAAATGCCATCGCTCCTCCCGCCATAATGATTACCTGTCAAGATCCAGCCAAATTGCAGCTTACCTTATTTTGAATTTGGTGCAAGCCTTTGTTGGGTCTGCTGCAAAAATTGTTATACAATTGCCTGACTCAGTTTCAACCCATACCAATTTCCAGCGCCCTCACGCCCCAATGCAAACACCCCACGCTCCCCTGCCCCGCTGGCTAAACTGGCTGCTCGCGCTTGGCGCGCTATTGGACTGTGCCCAACCCGCACGCGCCAGCATAGCACCCTGGTGTTGGCATCGGTACTGCGGGCCTGCCTTTCCGAGACCACGATTAAGTGATCAAAATAATAGCTATTGATATATAATCTCATTTTGCGCATAGTTAATTTTGGTTACAATTTTAAGTTGCGCAGCTCATACCAGGAGGAATAAGTGGCTGGAACAATATTAGCTATGCCAAACGGGAATTTTCTTTCCCATATGTCGCGACCATTAGCGATCGCAAAGAAATTGAGAGAGATGGGTTATAACGTCGTGTTTGCAGGCGATGGCGACTACATGAAGTTGCCGCGAAATGATGGATTTGAAGTACATACAATTAAAACAATTGACTTGGAATATTCTTTAAGTGTATCGAGAAAAGGAAGATTGTCTTGGTATGATTATTCAACAATTGACGAACATGTACAAGCTGAATTGGCGCTGTTTGCTAAAGTTCAACCGGATCTGGTTTTGAACGATTTCCGGCCGACGCTTGGAACCTCCTGCGAAATGGCAAACATTCCACTTGTGTGTATTCTGAATGCATCCTGGACCAATTATTCTACGGTACGGGTACGAGCTCCCGACCACCTGAGAGTAACTCAAATATTGGGCAGAGGAATATGTGATGCTATTGCGCCGATGATAAAAGAATATGTGCTAAAAAAAGACTCGGCCCCCTTTCGTCAATATAGGAAAGATAAAGCTCTTTCTCAAAAAGTAAATATGATGGATATTTGGACCGGGGACTTGAATTTGCTGACTGATATTCCAGAGTATGGCCCCACCCAAAATCTTCCCGGCAATTTTCGCTATATTGGCCCTATTACATGGGAACCGGACTTAACGGAACCTGAGTGGCTTGCCAAACTTGACCCACAAAAAACAACCCTGTATTTCACTATGGGAAGTACCGGATTTCCGCGTTTTTTTGAGCAAGCCATAGAACTTTTCAAAGATTTGGCGTATCAGTGCATCATGACCACCGGTGGCATGGTAGATATCCCGAATTCCCCGCCTAATTTCTATATTACCGACTTTGCCCCCGGCAGCGCGCTTTTGGCAAAATCAGATGTCGTTATTTGCCATGGCGGCAATGGCACGATTTATCAAGCCCTGGGTCAGGGCGTGCCAATCATCGGAATTCCTACGATGCACGATCAGGAGTTCAATTTAGACAGAGTCGAAGCCTTGGGTGTTGGTATTCAATTAAATGAACTCAAGTTTAAACCAATCCATCTCCTTGATGCCATCAAACTCATTTTGACGAACAAAGAGTTCAAGCAGAATGCAGAAAAGTACAAACAACACCTATGCCAATACAATGGACCGCTTACAGGCGCACTGTTAATTGCCGAATATTTGGAAAACAAGACTACACAGTTTGCCAATGAGCTGCACATTTCAAAACGCACATTGCAAGACTGAGAGCAAGACCGCAGACAACCTTCCGATGCCGCGCAAACCTTAATCCACATTGCATTGGGGCGGGCGGCTATGGCGCATCAAGCGTACCCCGTTGTAGCGCCAAAGCTGGCATATGGCAGAAAACACAACCATAGCGCAGTTTGATGTTTTTTTACGCCGATTTGCTGACAGCCCCCATCCGCTGTGCAATACTGCCCCTATTGCAGCCCACACCGGCGCGCAAGGCCCACCACTCAGGAGTCATTCATGAATCACACTGCCCACCATTTCCCCTGTCTGCCACTGGCTTTGGCGAGTACGCTAGCCTTAGCCGCCCTCATCAGTAGCGCCGCTTGCGCAGCAGAAGTCACGCCCACCCAAACCCTGGCCAAACCGTGTGATGATTGCGTGCCCGGCGTCATCAATTTTGCCAAGGTGTCCGATGCACTGTGGCGCGGTGCGCAGCCGGACGCGCAAGGCTTTAAGGCCATGGAAGCGATGGGCTTGAAAACCGTGATTAACTTTCGCCACGACCACGATGATTTGCCCCTGCTGAAAAACACCAAACTCAAATATCTGCAGATTCCCTCATTCGCCTTTCACCCCACCCGGGAAAATTTGGTAACCTTTTTAAAAGTGATGGAAAACCCCGAGAATTGGCCCGTCTACATCCACTGCGCGCAAGGGCGCGACCGCACCGGCTACAATGCGGCCAGCTACCGCATGTTTTATCAAAAATGGGGAGCCACTGATTCGATTCTGGAAATGAATATCTTCCGCTTCAATAAAATCTGGGTCGGCAACCCCGGCTTTCTCAAAACCCTGAATATGGAAACGCTGACAGAAAAACTGAAGAACGAAGCCAAACCCAAGTTTGTGGTGTGGCAGGATTGATCAACACCATCTCAGCTTACGTTTGATCTCATGTTTTGCTCGGGCGCGTCTTCAAATTTTGGGCGTGGACTATTGAGGATATTGGCATGCGGCAAACCATAATAACCATACACAAAAAATGCCTCGCGTATCGCCTCTTGCACTTCGCCCAAGCGCCGCTGCAATTGGGTGGGTAGTTCAATTGGCCCAATATTTTCCCGCCTGCCCATTTGAATATACAGCGGGAAATTTTCAAACATCAACACATAGCGATACAAGCCATCCTTCGGGCCGATGGTTGTCAAGCGCAAAAAAGCGAGATTGCGCGCCCGGTCTATGGCCCAATTTTTCTCGGCCGATACATCCCAACGAGCTTGGATATTGCCATATTTGGCCAGCAGCGCAAGGGTTTGCTCGCCATATACGCTGTTGTGATCTTCCTGCGTCATTAATTCCAATGAAAAAGCCATGATACTCTCCCTGAGTTGCGACGCATTTAATGTCTACACGCACAAAATTGTTGTAACTGTTCTGCCGTCAAGGGTTCACTAAAGTAAAAGCCTTGTAAATAGTCGCAGCCTTGCTCACGCAAAAAAGCCAATTGCTGTGCCGTTTCCACCCCTTCTGCCACCACGGTCAATTTCATGCTATGTGCCAGTACGATCACTGCCTTGGCAATGGCGGCATCGTCGGGGTCGGTGCTAATATCTTGCACAAAGGAGCGATCAATCTTCAGGGTATGAATGGGGAAACGCTTGAGGTAGCTCAGGCTGGAATAGCCTGTGCCAAAGTCATCAACCGAGAGTTGTACGGCCATATCGGCCAGTTTGCGCAAACAGGCGGTGGCATTTTCCGCGATGGCGGCAGCATTGAGCTCCAGAAAAGCGAGGCGCAGGCTGATTTCAGCCTGATCTGGCATCATTTGACTGGTCAATTCATCAAGATTGCTTATCATAATTAATGATGCGATCAGGTACGCAATTCAGCGAATTATTCATTGAATGGCATTGATGGCATTGCTTGGGCCGAGGGGATTGGATTGTTTGCCGCAGTTGTCGGGCGGCAGGAGGGGGTAACACGGATTACACTTGATCCAGGCACAGGGTCGAGGCACTTTGGATCAAACCAGCATCACGGTCATTCCAGCTCATTAAGCATGGCTTGACGTTCATAATAGGATATTTCAATCTGTCTGGCAACCCAATTTCAGCGCTGGCCAAA
>CAMBDR010000299.1 GCA_945864765.1 Janthinobacterium lividum
GTTGATCAGCGTTACCACGGCTCCGGGCGATGGCGCGGCGGCCCATGCCATGGTGGGCGCAACCGCGAGCGCAAACGATGCCACCAGTATGCGGATAGAGAAAGGTTGATGCGTAGCTTGTTGCATGATAAGTCTCCTTTATTTTTTAAATCAGGCTGATTGTCGCCTGTAAGTGGGTTGATGTAATCGGTTACATCGGTTTGATTATATCGTATGATTATTTTGGAGGCAAGCATATATCGAAAAATATTGATGTTTCCATGTTGCAATGGATGTCATTGAATTGATTTGAATCCGGATTTGCCGCGATATCGTATACACTGACGGGCGTTGAATGAACAGGGAAGGAAATTGGGTTTGTGTATGCGGAAAATGAATTGGTTTTTAATCTGCTATTTGATTGCAGCAGGGGTGCGGGCTGAGCAATCCATGTCGGACTTGGCAATGATTGGCGCATCTGATGGCGCGCCGGATGTCAAACTGGACGCCGATGTTCCAGCGCCGCTGCAAACCGTGGTGATTGAAGGCTCGCGCACCAGCCAAATTGGCAAGGCCGACAGTGCCAACGCCGGTTTGGTCACGCAAAAACAATTGGCTGCGCGTGCCGTGTATCGGCCTGCCGAACTATTGGAAGCCACCCCCGGCCTGATTGTCAGCCAGCATAGTGGCGAGGGTAAGGCCAATCAATTTTACCTGCGCGGTTTTAATCTCGATCATGGCACCGATTTGCGCACCAGTGTCGATGGCATGCTGGTTAATCAACGCAGCCACAGCCATGGCCAGGGTTGGACCGACCTGAATTTTTTGATCCCCGAATTGGCCAATCGTCTGGAATACCAAAAAGGCACGTTCGATGCCAGCCTGGGCGATTTTGCCTCAGCGGGCGCGGTGAATGTGCAATATCAAAATAAACTGGATCAGGGCATTGCCAGCGTGGGACTCGGGCAAAATGGTTATCGCCGCCTGTTGCTGGCCGATTCGCCCAAGTTGGGCCAGGGCCATTTGCTGTATGCACTGGAGGCGTTTAAAAACGACGGCCCGTTTGTGCAGGGCGATGATTTCCGTAAACTCACTGGCGTCTTGCGCTACCACCAGGGCAATAGTGCGCAAGGGTTGACCCTGAGCGCCATGGCCTATCATGCGCGCTGGCATGCGACCGATCAAATTCCGCAGCGCGCTCTGGATAGCGGCTTTTTGAGTAATCGCTTTGATGCGATTGACCAAACCGATGGCGGCAATGCCGCACGCGCCAGTCTGAGCCTCGCATGGCATCTGAATCAGGATGGTGTGCTTACCCGTCTGCAAGCGCATATTATTCGCACCCGGCTGGATTTGTTTTCAAACTTTAGCTATTTTCTGAATGACCCGGTTCATGGCGACCAATTCAGCCAGCCGGATCAGCGCGTGACCAGTGCGCTCGATTTGAGCCAGCGCCGCAACGTCACCTGGTTGGGCAAGGAAGCGAGCATCAGCTATGGCTTGCAAATTCAAAATGACAATATTTTCAATGGTCTGCATAACACTCAGACGCGCCAACGCTTATCGACTACGCGCTCCGACCATATCGTGGAAACCAGTTTGGGGTTGTATCTGGATCATCAAGCCACCTGGACACCGCATCTGCGTAGCGTAGTGGGTGTGCGGGAAGATTTCTATCGTTTCAAAGTGAATTCCGATAACCCGCTCAATAGCGGTAATAATCGCGCCAGTATCGGCAGTGCCAAATTCAACCTGATTGCCGGGCCGTGGGCGAAAACCGAATTGTATTTGAATGCGGGCACAGGTTTTCATAGCAATGATGCGCGCGGCACCACCATCCGGCAAGATCCGGCCAGTGGCGCAGCGGTGGATCGGGTTGCCGCGCTGGCGCGCTCGCGGGCGCTGGAGCTGGGCGTGCGTAGCGAATGGCTGCCGGGCTTGAATAGCACGATCTCGCTGTATCGGCTCGATTTTGCCTCGGAATTGGTATTTGTAGGCGATGCGGGCACCACCGAAGCCGGGCGGCCAAGTCGGCGTATTGGCTTTGAATGGTCCAATTATTACCAGCCGTTTCCCTGGCTAACGCTGGACGCCGATCTGGCTTACGCCCATGCGCGCTACCGCGATGCGGACGCTGTCGGCCAACACATTACTGGCGCGGTAGAAGGTGTGGCCTCGTTGGCGGCGGCAGTCGATAATCTGGGGCCATGGTTTGGTGCCCTGCAACTGCGCTATTTTGGCCCGCGCCCCTTGACCGAAGACAATCGCGTGCGCTCCAAAGCCACCAGCACCTTGAATGGCCGCATCGGCTATAAAATCAGTGCGCGTATCAAATTTGAACTGGAAGGTTTTAACTTGACCAATCGGCGCGATTCGGCGATTGATTACTATTACCCCTCGCGTTTGCCGGGTGAAGCTGCGCAAGGGGTGGATGATGTGCATTTTCATCCGGTCGAATCACGCTCGTGGCGTATGACTTTGCAAACGACGTTTTAGTGGTGCAATGATGGCGCAAAATATTTTGTTGAGGTCGTGATATCGTCATCATTCTGAATTACAATCGGCGCTGGTAAGTTGTATTTTTTTGTTATTCGCTCACTACTAAACAGGAGTCAAACATGTCAGAATCAATCGTGCATGCACCCGGTGCGTTTTGTTGGATTGAACTCAATACCAGCGACGTGGCCGCTGCCAAACAATTTTACAGCGCCATTTTCGATTGGCAAGCGGTGGATTCCCCCGCCGGCCCGGATATGGTGTACACCATGCTCACCCTGCGTGATTTGGAAATCGGTGCCATGTGCGAGTTGCAGCCCGAAGCCAAAGCCCATGGCGTACCAGCACACTGGATGCCCTATGTTGCCACCGCCAGTGCCGATGCCAGCGCCGCCAAAGCGGCAGAATTGGGCGGCACCGTGTTGGCCGGCGCGTTTGATGTGATGGATGCGGGGCGGATGGCGATTTTGCAAGATCCGCAAGGTGCCAGTATTTGCGTATGGCAAGCCAATCAAAGCAAGGGCATTCAAATTTCTGGTGAAACGGGTACATTTTGCTGGGGCGAATTGTGGACCAATGATATTGCCGGTGCGACGGCATTTTATACCCAACTTTTTAACTGGGGTGCCAGCGGCGGTTCAGACGGGGCACCCAGTGACTATACCGAATGGCAGACCGGTGGCCAATCCATCGGCGGCATGCTGGCCATTCAGGCAGAAATGGGGCCGATTCCGCCCAATTGGTTGCCGTATTTTATGGTGGACGATTGTGATGCGACGGCAGCCAAAGCCAGTGCGGCGGGTGGCAAGATCGCCATGCCGCCGATGGATATTCCCAACGTCGGGCGCTTTACGGTGATTCATGATCCGCAAGGCGCGGTTTTTGCGGTGATCAAGCTATTGAATGCGGCGTAACCTCGACAACACCGGGCCAATGCCCCATTTCAGCGTCGAGCATCTCATCCAATGGAATTGCATAAGGGCATTGGCTGAGCGCTGCTTGGCCATGCGAGGGTGGTTTAGCAGCCGATGGCGGATAAGGTTAAAACGGGTGCGTCAGTTGCCGAAACGGGTTCGTCATAAGTGACAAAACACTTTTCCGGCGTGGTTGCGTTGACCGGGACGACGGTGAGTGTGGTGCCGGAAGCGCTCAGCGTATAGTCTGACGCGTTTAAACCTGCTGCCGCCGCCAAATTGGCATCGGCCTTGGGGTAGCCGGAGGCAAAGGCGGTGGAAAAGGTCAGGGTGACCCCCTCAAATATCACCGTGGTCGGGCGCGGCGAGGCGGCCAGATATTTTCCATGCGCCATGGCGGCGGTGGCTGCCAACGCACCATTGGCGGCGCTGATGCTGGCGGCGCGCGCATCGATGCTCAAATCGTTAAACTTGGGTAGCGCGGTGGCCGCCAAAATCCCCAGGATGACGATGACAACAATCAATTCGATTAAGGTAAAACCCGCTTGACGGCTTGGGTTAGCTTGCATCATTGGATACCCCTGACATGGTGGTGTGTTGCAACAAATGAGTCATTTTAATGCAATACACCAATGATCATCACATAAAGATAAAAATATTTACCTGTGCCGGGCTTACATGCGGGATCATTTCTTCATTTAAAGTTTGCGCTAACGGTCGCTTGCCATGTTTATTGGCTGTTCTTTTGTGGCAAAATTGGGTTTTGACCGGGTGGGTGGTTGCCCGTGTCGCCGTGTTTTGGATTCTGGCCGGAGGGTGCATCGCAATGACGGATGATTCTGATTCAAGTTCGTTTCGCCATGATCAGCGCATGGCCGAAGAAAAACTGGCACGGCTGGTTGAAACCTGCCTGTTGCTGAGCCGTGAAAAAGACCACAACTGCCTGCTCAAGAATATTTTGTTCGGCACCCGCGATATTGCCCATTGCGCTGCCGCCACGCTGTTTATGAAATCGGAACACGGCACGCTGGTGTTTGCGCTGCGCACCAATGACACCAGTTTGCCGATGGCTGAAATCCCGCTGTATCTCCCCGACGGCAGGCCCAATGAGCGCTTTGTCGCCACTTATGTGGCCTTGCACAACCGCACGGTACAGATTGACGATGTGTATCTCGAAACCGGGTTTGACCTATCTGGCACCCGCCAGTTTAGCGAAGCGTCCGGCTTTCGCACCATTTCGATGTTGGTGGTGCCGCTCTCGCCCGATGGTAGTGAGGTGTTGGGGGTCATGCAATTGCTCAATGCGCTGGATCGGGACAGTAAGGAGGTGATTCCCTTTCCGGCAGAGATTGTGCGCTATGTTGAAGCCATTGCCTCGCAGTCGGCGGTGGCGTTGGACAAGCAAAGGCTGTTAGAGGCGCAACAAGTCTTGATTGAGCAACTCAAGCAGTCCGAACACACGCTGGAGGCCGCCGTGGAGGCGCGCACGCTGGAGCTGAAAACTACCTTGTATCAATTGCGGGCGACGCAAAACCAGCTTATCCAGGCCGAAAAGTTGGCATCGCTCGGGCAGTTGGTGGCCAATATCGCCCATGAAATCAATACGCCCATCAGTGCCGTCAAATCCAGCGGCAAACATATCAGGAGTGCGATTGACCACGCTTTGCAGTGGCTGCCGCAGTTGTTCAAAATCCTGAACGAAGAAGACCAGCGCCATTTTGCCGCGCTGCTGCAACATGCGCGCACGCACATGGGCGAGTACAGCACGCGCGAGGAGCGCGCCATCCGGCGTGATCTGCGTGCCCAGCTTGTGGCGGCTGGCATTGAGGGGGCTGACCATAAGGCGGGGATTTTGGTGCGCTTGCATGCGCAGTCTGTTTGGGCGGAGTATTTGCCGCTGCTGCGGCACCCTGAGTGTGTTTTTGTATTGCATACGGCCGACAACATCGCCTCGCTCATTAGCAGCAGCCGCAACATTAATCTGGCGGCGGAGCGGGTTTCCGAGGTGGTGGTGGCGCTCAAATCGCTTGCACGGGATGCCAGTTTGGATGACGTGCTTGCCACCGATGTGGCCAAGCAACTGGACGTGGCGTTGCAAGGCTACCAAAGTTTGCTGGGCGAAGGGGTGGTGCTGGTGCGTGAGATTGAACCGATTGCCCAGTTGGACGCCGTGCCGGAGGATGTGACGCAGCTTTGGAGCAACCTGATTCGCAATGCGCTGCAGGCCATGGATTATAAGGGATGCCTGACGCTGGGTTTGCGGCGCTGTGGTGACGAGGCGGTGTTGGTGGTGGGTGATACGGGTGTTGGCATTGCCAAGGAAATACAAGGCAGTATCTTTGATGCTTTTTTCAGCACCAGGGCAGCGGGCGAGGGCAGGGGTTTGGGGTTGTATATTGTGCAGAAAATTGTTGAAAAGCAGGGTGGGCGGATTGAGTTTCAGACGGGGATGGGGGTTGGGACGACTTTTACGGTTTATTTGCCTTATCGGGCGCGGTTTGATGGCGGCGCGGATGGGATTGACGCTGGTGCTGCCGGGGTGGGTAGCAAGTAGGATTATTTCTTATGGTGCAGCGGTGTCCCTTTAATTGAGGCTGCCGCCAAAGGTAAAACCTGAGATTTCGCCGTTCTACAAATAAACAATTGATGCAATAATTGTAGCCTCTGGCCACCATATCGCGGAT
>CAMBDR010000300.1 GCA_945864765.1 Janthinobacterium lividum
CGTGGATTGATGTGCCGGGGCGTAAAACCGGCGATGTCACGGTAGTGTTTGGGCATTGGTCTACCTTGGGGCTGATGCTGCGTGAGAACGTGATTGGGTTGGATACGGGTTGCGTGTGGGGTGGTAAGTTGAGTGCGGTGAGGTTGGAAGACAGAAAGCTGGTGCAGGTGCTGTGCCCGCAGTATCAGGCACCGGGAAAGCAGTGAAATTGAGCGCAATTTCACTTTTAAAAGGTGACTATTCAGCCAACGACCTTCGCCGTCGTTCCCGCGAAGGCGGGAATCCCGTGCCAGCGCGGAGTATAACCGTCAACATTTCGCACAGAACTGGCTTCCGGTGCGCCGGTCCGCCGCCTTCGCGGGAATGACGATGGTAGGGGCTGAATAGTTACTCAAAAACAAAGGAATCCTTTTCGATGGCATACCCCGGCAAAACCGCCGCCTCAAGCGCAAAGTCTTCAATTTTTCTGGCAATTTCTGGGCCGATACTTTTCATTTTTCATACCTGATCATCTTGCTACCAAACCCCAGTTGCCTGGAAATCCGGGACTTGCCAACATTCACAACCGTTGCCATCGGCATTTGTGTCGTGTTGCCTTGCATATACTCTTGGGCAGCAGCGCCAAGATCGGCCTTCACGCCCAATCTCGCCAGTGCCTGTAAGCCAACTTCAAGCAGCGGGATGACCGGGACAAAATTGCCTGTCACAACTGACTTTCTGGCTTTCACATACACGCCATACCCTACCTTAACCAGGATTCCGCTTTTAACAATCTCCCGCAACACCCTACCCACTTGATCGTAACCGCCGAATTTGTCAAAATCCGCCCGAATGAAAACGGTTGTCGTTGAGCGCTGGATGCTTCGCTCGATGCGTTCCTGAATCGTCATTTTAGCCATGGTTCCCCCTACAAACATACGACATTGATGTCGCATGTTTACACAAGCTGCGGCGTATGTCAAGCAGGTACTGATTAGCAACTCAAGCTGGCACTGACTCAGGCACATTCTCCACACATCATCAAGCCATGGCGTAATCCTCATTGAATCATGCGCAACCGCAAGAATAATTCACCCCCTCACGCTAATTCCCGAATTGTCATGCGGCAGTCATACTCAATTGTTATCGTTGCTGCACTCTACACTTCATGGAACCTACCATGCAACAGCGCCCCTTTACTTTTGGCTGCAAACCGTTTGCCAAAATTCTCACCGCCTTGTCGTTCGCAACCCTCAGCCTGGCACAGGCGCTACCCGCCAGCGCCGCCATCACTTACCTGACTTGGCCCGGTAGCAGTAGCGTTACCACGGTGGATGCCAGCAATAGCTTTGGCGGCAATTTAAGCGGTTTGTTTTATCAACCAGCCAACGGCAGCCAAACTGCGGTGCTGTGGGCGGTGCAAAATTCCCCATCCAAACTATATAACCTGACTTGGAATGGCAGCAGTTTCGTAAAAAGTAGCGCCAATAATTGGTTCGCAGGCAAAACCTTACGCTACCCAAACGGCACTGGCGCACCCGATGCCGAAGGGGTGACCAAGGCTGAACTGACTTCGAGCATGATTTATGTCTCCACCGAACGCGATGGCAGTGGCAGCAACCGCTTTAGCATTTTAAGCTTTGATACCAATGCCAGCGGCACCACCATTAACGCCAGCAATGAATGGAATTTAACCGCCAATTTACCTGCCGTAAGCAGTACCAACCTCGGGCTGGAAGCGATTGCCTGGGTGCCGGACAGTTACTTGACGGCAAAACAATTCAAGGATGACAACACCAAGCTTGCCTACGACCCGGCCAACTACCCGAATCATGGTACGGGTTTATTTTTGGTCGGACTGGAAGCCAACGGCCAAATTTATGCCTATGCACTCAATCAAACCGGTTCGAGCTATGTGCGGGTTGCCACCATTGCCAGCGGCCATGGCAAAATCATGGCGCTGTCGTTTGATCGCGATAACGGGGGTTTATGGGCCTATTGCGACAATAATTGCAGCAACCGCTCGCACTTACTGGCAGTGGATACCACACCTGGTTCGGCCACACTCGGTAAATTCATCATCAAAAAAGCCTGGAACCGCCCCAGTGGCATGAGCAATATCAATAATGAAGGGATTGCGATTGTACCGGAAACCGAATGCGTGGGCGGTCAAAAACCCTTCTTTTGGACTGATGACAGCGAAACCAGCGGCCATGCGCTGCGTAAAGGCAGTATCCCTTGCGGGCCACTGTTTTAAAAAACCATTACCCCGGAGTAGTACATTCGGCGAGCATGCCCCCTTCCCGGTTCTTGCATGCTCGCCATTTTTTTGAGTCCCCCCCCTTTGGCTCACTTCAATACCCAAGACTTCCACAACATATACCCCGCCAAAGCATACAACACCAGGGCAAACACCTTCTTCAAGCTCACCACAGGCAAACGGTGGCTGGTTCTCGCCCCCACCGGGGCCATGCTGACACTGGCCAGTGAAATAATTACCAAACCCGGCAAATACACAAATCCGAGCGAATTCGCGGGCAAGTTGGCTACGTTCCAGCCAAAATAAACATTCGATACCGTCCCGGCCAAGGCAATCGGAAAACCCAGTGCCGCGCTGGTCGCCACCGCGTTATGAATTTTGACATTGCAAGCGGTCATAAATGGCACCGAGATAAAACCACCACCCGCCCCTACCAAACCGGACAAAATGCCAATCACCCCACCCGCCCCCGCCATGCCCCAGGCTTGGGGCAATTGACGCGACGCCGCCGGTTTTTTGCCGGTTAACATTTGCGTGGCTGAAAACGCCACAAACAGCGAGAAAAACATCCCCAGCCAAAATGGATTCATTTGTTTGCCCAGCCACGGCCCCAACCACGAACCCAGCAGCAAACCCGGCACCAGCAAACGCACCACGGGCCACAATACTGCGCCATGTTGGTGATGCGCCCGCACCGACGAGGCGGAGGTGAACATGATCGTTGCCAGCGACGTGGCAATGGCCATGCGCACAATGTGTTCGGGCGCGACCTGCTGCGCCGATAAAAACATCGTGATAAAAGGCACCAGGATCATACCGCCACCAACACCCAATAAACCCGCACAAAATCCGCCAAACAAACCCATGCCCAATAACATTAGTACCATGCCGATATCCATGCCGTCCCCTTTTATATAGTGTTCAGTGTTGATCCTTGAATCCGCCCTGCTGGCAAACTCAAAGCAAAGCCAGAATCGTGTGCCATTCTACTGCGGAGATTGGGGTAATCGAGAGCCGATTGCCGCGTTTTAGCAATTGCATGTCAGAAAGTGACAGCTGGGCGCGTAACACGGGCAGCGTCAACAGGCGCGTCTTGCGCGTTGCGCGGATGTCGAGCGCGAGCCAGCGCGGCTGCGCTGATGTGGATTTGGCGTCGTAATATGGGCTGGCCGGGTCAAACTGGCTTGGATCGGGGTAGCTGCTGCTGGCCACTTCGGCCAAACCGGCAATGCCCGGCTCGGCGCAACTGGAATGGTAAAACAACACCGGGTCACCCACCTGCATCAGGTCACGCATAAAATTGCGCGCCTGGTAGTTACGCACGCCAGTCCACACCACGGTTTGTTGGTTTGCAGCCA
This sequence comes from Janthinobacterium lividum, assembly GCA_945864765.1. Classification (GTDB taxonomy): domain Bacteria; phylum Pseudomonadota; class Gammaproteobacteria; order Burkholderiales; family Burkholderiaceae_D; genus CAMBDR01. The sequence goes on from CAMBDR010000300.1 coordinate 3,598, forward strand.
AAGCATCATCAATACTGCATTCTTCGGGTTCGGATTTCATCAACCAGCAAGCCATATTTTGCATTCCTAATCTAAAAATCCATAAAAACCAACTGGAGTCTTGGCATGAGAGGGCGATCCAATCCACTATTATAACTACCAAGCGATGAATGCTACCCCAAGCCCCATTTTTATGCAACGCAAAACTGACTTGATCTTAATTCGAGTAGCACCGTGGGCCTTAAACAAAAATCGGAGAGTGCCAACCACCTGGCCCATTACAGGAACCAAACGCTTTGGTGTTAAAATTGGGCTTGCTGTTTTGATCGATCTGTACTAACATACAGGCCTGTCCAAATCAAACCGTATGAACAAATAACCTGCTGAAATATTCATTAAATGACGAACTTATTTTCATTTGAAGCGCAAAATATCTGTTACGAATTTGAATGGGATTTTGCGAAAGCAGCCAGTAACTTACGTAAGCATGGCTTGGACTTCAATAGCGCAGCAAGCGTTTTTATGGATACCATGGCGCAAACCGAATATGATGCAGAACATAGTTTTGATGAAGAGCGCTGGATCACCATAGGGCATGAACGCGATGGTTTGGTATTGGTTGTGTCACATACCTACCAGACGGTAGATGCAGTGACCATCAGGATACGAATAATATCGGCGCGCCATGCAATAAAACGTGAGCGTCAAGCTTTTTACAAACATTGTCAAATGCATTCCCCATGGCAAGTGCAACAACAACCTTCGATCTATGGTGTCAAAATGATTAAAACCACTCAAGCAAGTGATGACGATAATGACGATACACCCCGCGAGTTCGATTTTAGTAAGGCAGTACGAGGTAAATTTTATCATCCCAATCTGGTGTATAAGATGCCTGGTAGCCCTCGCCCCATGACAATGGCCGAGTTGATTGAGCTGGCGGCGAGCAAAAATGTTAAACTTTCCTGCCTGTTTAAGGAGTGGTCTGAACAAGCCCAAAAGGCTGCGGAAACCAGCGCTGCCTGAGGATGGCATTGAATGCCTGTTCATCCTGTGGCTCCGGCCCAGGCAGCGCGCCTTTTCCCGCAATGCAGCCAATCCCCTGGATGCTTTCCCGCTGCTGCACACATACACCGACTAACACACCAAGCGCCCCCGCGTCATGGGGCAAGTGCCTTGCCCCCCCCCCCCGCTAAACAGCGCTTCCGCAGTGACCGATAAATCACTTCATCCGCAAAGCTACTTGGTGCCCTGCTCTTTCAGCAGCCGCTTTTCCAATCCAGCCAGCCCACGTGCGGCATAGTGGCGACAGGCTTGCTGATCGTGCAGCGGTGCAGTTGCCTTCTCGCCAAGCCGCTGCCACAAGCCGCTTGCTGCGGGGTGAGGCGTCATTAAGATCCCGCATGGCAATTGGGCGATTTTTTTCAGGGTTTGCTGGTAGGCGGCCAGATAACCGGGGTGGGCGCGGTCATCGCTGTAGTGAAATACGTCGTCAGAAATGGCGGTCAGGCTATCGATATATACCATTTTTCGGCACAGCGTGCCTTCGCAGGATTGCCAGGTCCAACTGCTGCTACCGGGCGTATGGCCGGGGGTGGCATGCACGGTCAGCTTCAGTTCACCCGCTTGCAGCACTGGCCGTCCTTGAGTGGCTGTACGTTGGCCGCTGGTGGCATGGATTTTAATTCAAGAAACTGCGGGTCCTGGCGCGTGCTTTTACCGCTACGCAGCACGGCATCGGCCGGGGGCAAGGCATGCACACTGGCCCCGGTTACGCGCTGTAGATGCGCCACTCCGCCAACGTGGTCATGATGTTCGTGCGAAATCAAAATCTGGCGCACATCACGCAGCGAAAAACCCAGGGTGCGGATATTGGCTTCAATCAGCTTGCCACCGACCTCGGTGCCGCCATCAATCAGAATATGGCCCTTGGGCGTGGTAATGAGCACGGCAGTAATGCCACAGGTGCCAACATACCAGGTATTGCCAAACACCTTACGCGGTGGTGCCGGATCGTCCCAGCCAGATTCATCGCTGCAGGCGGCATCGGCTTTGGTGGCGGCACCTGGTGAGCTGGCATTGGCTGGGCTAGCCGCCTGCAAGGTGGTGTGCATGGAGAACAGCAGCGGCGTGAGCAGTGATAGTTGTGCGAAGTACGAGTTACGAGTGGGCATGCCCAAGTTCCTATAGAAATTAGTTCGAATTGGTGGCTTGCACCTGTGCATTAAGTGAGCGACGTTTGGGCAACGGCTATCCCAGTTTGAGCATACAAATCAACAGCAATACGGTAAAGCCGTAAAGAATCAAGGAGTAACCCGCTAACGTGGGCTCCGGGCAACCCGAAAGCCAATGACGCTGCCACGGTCGTGTTGGGGATGGTTGTTCCGGAGGGCCGAACGGAGATAGTCCGGCGTAACGCTCCAAGAACCACCGCGCCGCACCCGTTGCATATTTGTTGAGCAAGCAACTACCCACGCACTACCATCATTTG
>CAMBDR010000301.1 GCA_945864765.1 Janthinobacterium lividum
CCACGCATCAAATAAAAACTGAGTAAGGAAAAGATCGGGCAAATCAGCAGGGCGCTACCCATCGATACCACGCTGCTGGTGTACAGCGCACGCACTTTATTCATCACAAACATGGCGTGGCCAGTGTGCGGATCAGTGATGACGAGCCAGGCAAAACCCACCATCGCCAACAGGGCGACCAGGCTGCTTAAGCGCCGGCTGCGCAGCCGCACTTCATTGAGCACCAGGGTTCGGATCAGGTAGCCATTCATGCTGCCACCTTCATTTCCATGCCAGTCTGGTTGGCCACTTCCAGCGCGGCATAGCGTTGCGACATCAAGGCTTCTTCCAGGCTCGGTTGCGCCGGGATCGCACCATGGCAGGGCGCATACGGGTGGGCGATGCGCAAGCTCAGGTGCGCGCCCACGCGCTGCGCCTGCAACACATGCACCTTGCTGCGCAGGGCTTCATATTCGCTACTATCAACCTGAGCGCTCCAGACAAAACCACGCGCCTGTTCCAAAATTGCTTCCGGGGTTTGGTAATCGATCAACTTGCCATTACGCATGATGGCCAAATGGCTGGCGATGCTTTCCACGTCCGAGACGATATGGGTAGACATGATGACCAATTTTTTAAAACCCAGTTCGGCCAGCAAATTACGAAAGCGCAAGCGCTCTTCGGGGTCGAGACCTGCGGTGGGCTCATCGACAATTAAAATATCGGGGTCGTTCAAGAGCGCCTGGGCAATCCCGAGGCGACGCCGCATGCCGCCCGAGAACGAAGCGGCGGCGCGTTTGGCGTGGTCATGCAAATTCACCATTTCCAACAGATGGCGGATGCGCGCCGGGTCGCGCACGCCCTTGAGGGCCGCAAAATATTGCATGAATTCGAGTGCCGTCAAATTTGGGTAGACGCCAAAGTCTTGCGGCAAAAATCCTAATTTGGCCTGAATTGCCTTGGGTTGCTTCACCACGTCCTGGCCCTGAAATAAAATCTGGCCACTGCTGGGCTTGGTGAGGGTGGCGATCATTTGCATCAGCGTGGTTTTACCTGCGCCATTATGGCCGATCAAACCGACCACGCCGCGCTCCAGCTTTAATGAAACATCATTCACGGCAATCACTTCTTTACCAAATTTTTTGACGACATTGCGAATTTCCAACATGATTTTTCCTCTTATTTTGGTTTAAACGGGGTGCGATGGTAGTGCGAACGTATTGCGATGGTGCTACTATAATCGATCAAAAAAGTTTGACAGGGGTGAATGCGACAAACTGACATTTTGGCGGGATCAAGCGTAAAAACAGATGCTTTATGGCAAAATCAACGATACCTGATGATTTTTCCGGCACTTGCTTGTATGATGGCCAATTTCATTGCTGATGCAAACCAAACCCATGCAAACCGAAATTGAAACGATCTGGCCAGCCGAGTTGGACTTGGGCGAAGGGCCGCTCTGGCATGCTGCCAGCGAGCGGTTTTACTTTGTTGATATTCATGGCCGCGCCATTCATGCCTGGTCGCCCACCAGCGGGCAGCGTCAATCGTGGTCAACGCCCGAGCGCATTGGCTGGCTGATTGCGCGTAACGATGGCGATGGCTTTATCGCCGGTTTGCAATCCGGTTTTGTACGGCTGTGGTTGGAGCCGGTTTTGCGCATCGAGGCGCTCAGCTCGCCCCACCCCGGCCAGCCGGATGTGCGCCTTAATGACGCCAAGGCGGATAAGTTCGGCCGCATCTGGGCCGGTTCCATGCATAATCTGGATTACAGCCGCAGCGACGGCCAACTGGTGCGGCTGGACCCATCGGGCCAATTCAGCGTGATCGAACGCCAGATCCACATTGCCAACGGCCCGGCCATTGCCGCCGATGGCAGCTGGCTATTGCATACCGATTCCTTCCTGGCCACGATTTGGCGTTACCGCATGGGTGCCGATGGCATGCTCCACGATAAACAAATCTGGCGCACCTTCAAGCCGCAGCAGGAAGGCACGCCTGATGGCATGACGATCGACGCCGATGGCAATGTCTGGGTGGCGTTTTGGGGCGGTGGCTGCATTCGCCAGTTTGAGCCAAACGGCCAATTTTTGCGCCAAATTAACTTACCGGCTCCACACATCACCTCTATGGCCTTTGGTGGCGCGGAACTCGATTTATTACTGGTTACCAGCGCGCGCAATGGCATGACACCCACGCAACTGGCGCGCCACCCGCAAGCGGGCAGCGTGTTTGCGCTGCGCCCCGGGGTGCGCGGTTGTTTGCCGTTTGAGTATGGCTCAGTTGACTAAGGCGTGCTTGGCGATAACCTGGTTGGCGAACACTTAGCCAGCGATGGAAACATCGCTTAACAACGCATATTGTGGGCCAAGATAGCCTTGGCCTCTTGGTGCGGCACTGGAAAAATGGGTATGTTTGACCACGTCACTGGACAGACGCAAACCTTTGAAATTATCCGCCACCGCGCCACTGAGCGAGCCACCTTTAATATAATGCACGCTGCCATTGGCATTATCATAAACCCGCGCCAGCCGAATCTCACTGCTGAAGGTGCCGCTATTGGCATCGGTAAACAAGCCGGAGAACTGCAAAATCTCAATCACCAGCGGTGCCGCCTGGCTTAACTGCGCATGGTTCAGGCTGCCGGGTGCCACCACCAGATTACCGCGCACGCTCGTCACGGGTAAACCCAGATAACTGGCGTGCTGTTGATCCGCCGCCGTTGCCTGTACGATATTTTTATCGACCAGGGTTAAATACTGCTGGCGCACGCCGGCTCTGGAAAATAAGGCGGTATCCGCGCCGTAAGGCAAATCCGGGTCCAGTGCCATGGTGATTAAATCGCCCTGCGCCGCCTTGATTAGCTCTGCCCCCGGCGCGATGAACGGCAGTTTATTGTAAGCATTGACTGCCGACAATTGGCCAAGCTGATCATGAAACAGCGTTGCCAACACCTCGGCGTCAATAATTACCGGATAATTGCCCGCTATCGGTGGCCGCACTTGCAGCATGCGCATGGCGCGCTCCGAGGTTTCATCGAAAAGGGCAGAGACTGAAATATCGGCCATATTCACCGCCCATTGGGTGTGCAGATATTCGTCGCTAATTTGCCCACTGCTGATACTACCATCGGCGCTACCCTCTGCAACAGTTTGCGCCATCGAATACGCCGCTTCCACGTAAATTCGGGTTTGCGCAGCTTCATACGACAAGCCATTGCTTAAATGCCACTGTCGTCGGTGCAATGACATAAATAATTCAGCCGAATTAAACCGGGTGGGGCGCACGACGTTGACCGCTGCGGCGATTTGCGCGGTCATTTTTTCCATGCAGCCATCCATGTCTTCCAGTAAATCCGGGTCTGCCGTGAGTAAATTGGGCAAGTCCCCGCCATACGCTGGCGGCAATGCCCAACTGCGCTGGTCGGTTTGGCGCGCCGCCGCCATCGCCGCTGCCAGTTGCTCTGGCAGCGGCAGTGTCGTAAATAACTTTTTCGAAATCTCACCTTGCCGTTGCTCGGCACCCACCCCGGCCCCGGCTTCTACCAACAGCGCAACAAACAAGGTCAACACCACATTATACGAATCGCTGGCACGATCCTGATCAATCGCCAATGCCGCAGTCGGTTCAGCCAAAAAATAGCGCTCACGGCGGTGTACCCGTTCTTCTGCCAGCAGCCAGCCTGTGATCGCACCCTCGGCACCCTCGGCACCCTCCTCGGCACCCGCCGCAGCTGCCTTCATTGCCTCTGCCAGGGCCTGCTTGAGATCATCTATCGTCCATACATTTGCCATGTTTCATCCTTTGCATACATACTGCCATACTGCTTAAAATTGATTAGCCCAAATTGATTTGATCAAGCAACAGATAAGGGCCACCACAACCAGCTTCAACAAATTCCTTGTGATATTTACCGCAACCGCCCACTTCATTGACCGGATGACGCGCCGTATCGGCGGCGGCGGAATCGAATTCAATTTTCGATTTATTTTCAATCGCGGCCAGTACGTCGGGGGTATAGCCGGTCAATTGAATATCGCCCCCCGCCGGGCCTTTAAACACGCGGCCAGTGAGTTTGCCGTCTTTGACTTCTTTTAAAAATTGAATCCCGACCTGAATCCCCATGCCTTTGGGGTCTTCCATGCCGCCCGCCATATGGGTGGCCAAAAAGCCGTCTTTCAATTGCTGCATGAGTTGCTCAAAGGTGGCTTGACCAGCGCTAAAATAGGTATTGGTTTGGCGCGTGTACACGCCATTGCCCCAGCTTTCACGCTTGCCATTGGCGGTACGCGGTACACCCAGGCGCAGGGCCGAAGTCATATTCGTCATCGGTGCGCACAGGCGGCCTGCATCGAGTAGCACTTGCTCTTGCGCCAGCCAGCCTTCCTGATCAAAATAATAGCTGCCCCAGGCGGCAAAACTGTCGGCACCGTTTTGGAATATCGCCGGATTATTCAAAATCGTGGCTTGTGGATTACCTACCCGTTCGCCCGATTGATATAACTCCCAGGCTTTGCTACGCCCACGGGCGCAGGTATCGCCCTCTTGCGAGTGGCCAAACGCTTCATGCGCCACCACGCCGGCAATGCCGGGGCTGATCAGGATGCGGTATTTACCGGGTTGAATGCGCTGCGATTGTTTCAGGGCTGCCAAATCGCCCAATAACAAATCAATCTCGCTGTCGGCAAAGGCAATCGTTTCCAAACCACCCAAACCACCAAAGCGCGCCCAGGTACGATCCGCGCCCGCCATGGTTAACAGCGTCAGGCTCAGGCGCATCAGGCTTTGCGACATATTCACTTCGCTGTCAATGAAGAGCGAGGTTTCGATGCTCATATTCTGGTGCGCCATCATATAACTGAGGTCAGCCTCGGCCAAACCATGCTGCGCTGCGCGTGCCTGGATTCGCGCGAGGATATCTTTCAAGCCCGCCAGCCGGGCCTGGGTTGATGCGCTACGCGGGTCTTGTTCGAAGCGAATGCCAAAATGCACCTGCGATTGCGGCGTCACGTCCGGCGCAATTTGCGAGGTGATGTCCGGGTCAAGCTGCGCCTGTAAGCGCTCAGCCCAGGGCGTGGCGTGATATTCGCGCCGTACCGCACCCGGTTGCGGCGCGGTGACGGCGACCCGACACGCGAAATTGATCGCGGTTTCCATCAGCGTGTCCGGTTCAAGATCATCGGTCGCGCATTCGTAGAGGGTGTAGCCATCATAAATACGCAGCACCAGCCCCAGCGAAACGTCATCGCTGACCTGGCTCTGGAGCAAGTTCACCATACACGACAGGTTGGACTTTTTCTCGACAAAAATCGAGCCGTAACTATGGCTGTCGATTTCAAGGAAGGGTAGCAGCGATGGCAAAAAATCACGCAAGGCTTGCAATTGCGGATCAAATTCAAGGCGGCTGAATTGGCCTTGCTGACTTTGTGTACTGGTCATGGTTTGCACTCCATAAAAAAATAGTTCAATCAATTTTACCACCGCACAGCCCAATGCCATTGCAGCGGGCGCGGTTCAGGGTTGCGCATTTTTCACATATTTTTCCAGCCAGGCATTGGTTTCATACAGCGTATGCAAAATCGATTCGCGCGCGCGGTAGCCATGGCTTTCATTGGGCAACATCACCAGTTTTGCGGTGCCGCCCAAGCCTTTCATGGCTTGAAACATGCGTTCGCTCTGGATCGGGAAGGTGCCGGGGTTGTTATCCTGTTCGCCGTGGATAAACAACAGCGCATCCTTGATTTTTTCGACGTAATTGAATGGCGACATGGCTTGATACACGTCTTTGGCTTGCCAAAACTGGCGCTCTTCTGCCTGAAAGCCAAATGGCGTGAGCGTGCGGTTATAGGCACCGCTGCGCGCAATGCCGGCGCGGAACAGGCGCGTGTGCGCCAACAAATTGGCCGTCATGAAGCCACCATACGAATGGCCGCCAATGGCAATCCGGTGCCGCTCGGCCACGCCCCGGCGCACCACTTCATTCACCGCCGCTTCGGCCGAGGCAATTAATTGCGGCAGATAGCTGTCGTTGGGTTCTTTATCGCCCACGCCGACGATGGGCATGGTAGGGTCGTCCAATACCG
>CAMBDR010000302.1 GCA_945864765.1 Janthinobacterium lividum
CTGCGCCTTCCTGCTTGCGCAGATCAAGCAGTGTATAGTCGGTATTACCTTTGCGCGCCAGTTGTTCCAGGCGCTTGAGCAAAACGTAGCTGTGGGTGGTCAGGTAGACCTGAATCCCGGATTGGGCAAACTCGTGCAGCATTTCAGCAAACAGGATGATGGCTTTGGGGTGCAGGTTGACTTCCGGCTCATCGACAAACAGCATGCTGCCACCTGCCGGAGTCAAACGGCGGTTGCGCATCAGGCGCGACAGGATGCCGATTTTTTTGATGCCTTCGGCAGTCTGGTGCATGTTGAACACATCTTTGCCGCGCTTGAATACGATGTTGCCGTCTTTTTCCATCTCGACTTCACCGCCGCCAGTCACGTTTTCCAGATGTTGGAACACTTGCTTGATGTTCGCTTGCAGTGCGCCCTTGGTGGTGGGTTGGCGGTAGTCTTGTACCAGATCGTAGTAGGTGTCGTCGAATGCGGCGATTTCGGCCGTTTCGCGCGTGGCCACGATGGCGTCGAAGATAGACAGGATTTCTTTGGTCGGCAAAAAGGTGGCCTTGTTGCCTTCCAACTCGGCAAGTCCATTTGATTGCAGTTCAACAATCTTGGTGGCGGTATCTTTTCCGAAGCCGAACCTGAGTTGGCCGCGCTCGTTCCAGCGCAATTCCACATTGAGCCGATTCTTGGCCCCGCGTGACACCAAGCGGCCAAGTTCCAGCTTTTGTGGCAGAAAAACCCAGCGCAGCTTGTGTGCTAATAGTTCCGGCAGGTCTTTGGGGTCGGGGCCGGCCTTTTTCCTGGCGTAGTCTTCAATGGAACGGCTCATTGCGTACAGCAGTTTTAACAGGTGGGTTTTGCCAGTATCATTTTCGCCGATGATCACGTTCAGCGAGGCGTGCCGCCATTCCAGTTTTTGCTGGAAGGCGGCGAAATTTTCTACTGTGAGACTGCTTAGAGGTGGCATGAAGTGATTCCTTCGTTGTTGGCTTGCATGCATGGTTGTTCTGGTATCGTTTTATTCCTGTTCACGCGAATATTCAGGATTGCTCCTTTGTGGGGTGTCTTGGCGTAATGACGGGATGATTTTACAATAAACCGATGCCATTGTAGCAGCGTGCCAATATAGCGGTGAAGTTTTTTGCTGATTATGGCATAACCTGTCATAAGCACCGGGCTGGTGCGCAGTTTAATAATCACGAAGGTCTTTTTGCAAAGGCCCAAACGCGGCTGCAAAAACAGCGGATTGTGCTGATCCACGCACAAAACAAAGCCGGGGGTGGGCAGTTGCTTCACCGTGAGTTTGCCATTGCCATTGCCCTTGCCTTTGTCACAAGGGCCGCAGACCTAAGTTTTGTCATGCAAGGCCAGGTTTGTGCCGTTGTTGCAGCCAACTGGTCACAATCGGCCAAAGGGTTTTTTCCTGCGCTTTTTTGAAGAAACCGAAATGGCCAATGCGCTTCAAACCAAATTGTTCCGGCTTTAACAGGCGGTACTCCACCTGCGCACGGCTCAAGGCCTGGTGTAACATGTGCGAACCGGATTCAAGCAATAATTCATCATCGCTTACGGTTAAACCCAATACCGGCCAATCGGCCCTGGCATAGGCTTCGCGCGCGCCCGGTTCGGCCGAGAGCAAATAATCCGGCGTCAGGCACCAACGCCGCCATTGAAACAGGGCATGGGTTGGAATATCGCCGATCACACCAATTTTGGAGCCGGGAAAATAGCCAAACAAAGGGCAAAAAATCGGGGCAAACACATACCATAAAAACGGCGCTTTGCGGCGTAAATCGGGCACGTTGTGGCGCAAAGCGCCACTGCCCACGGCAATATTGATGGCACCGGAAAAATTACGGATGCTGGACAACGCGGGTAGCAAGGGCATGGTTTGGCCACCCAGGCTATGGCCCAAAATAAACAGCGGCAGGTCTTGCATCTGCGCGCTGGCATACTGTACCACGGCGTCGTAATCGCGCAAAACCCAGTCGGAAATATCGGCCTTGCAAGTGCGCATTGAGCCTTGCCAGGATTCCCCCATGCCACGGTAATCAAAAGTCCAGACGCGGTAGCCCTGGCTGGCCAAATAGTGGGCAAAATCGGCGTAAAACGATTGCGGCACCGCCATGGCCGGGCCGATCACCACACCGGCGTGTGGTGCCTGTGCGGGTTCGTAGCAATACACGCCCAGCTTATGGCCGTCATGTGCGGACAGGTTGATGCGGGTGGCAGTGCTTGCGCTATGTGGGCTGGTCATCATGTGATCCTTTGGTACGGTTTTGAAAGTAGGGGGTGGCTGCATGAACTGCTGTATTAAGTGCTGGAGTGGTTGCGGCATCAGTTGCTGCGGTTGGGGTCGCTTGCCATGCTGCGCCACGCTGCTGCGCTCAATTCCTGGATGGCGATTTCGGGCGCGAGCGTGGTGCGCCCGCTTAACCATTGGCGCGCATATTCCTGGGCTGGCCCCACCAGCAAAGGGCCATATAATTCGGCCGGCATACGGCGTAAAATGCCGGCCGCAAACCACGGTTTCATCAGTGCGAACAGATTTTTAAAGTGCTCGCCACTACGCTCACGGATGCTTTGGTCGTGCGCGGCACTCACTGCCTGACGCCGCGCAAACAAAAAGCGCGCCAGCTCGGGCTGGGCCATAATCCAGCCAATATGCGCCGTCAGCATGGCATGAATGGCGCGTTCAGCATCGGGCGCGGCTTGCACGCCGCTGATGAGTTGACCCCAGTAATCATCCAGACCATGGGCAAACAGTGCCGCTGCAATCCCTTCTTTGTTGCCAAAATGATGGTAGATACTGCCCACCGACGCCTGGCTGCGCACCCGGATATCGTCAATCGTGGTGTCGGCCACGCCTTTTTCGGTAAATACCGCCAGTGCGGCCTCCAGGATCGCGGTTTTGCGATCACTGACAGGGGCGGGGGCGCTGCTGCCCACTTCGGGCGGGTGAGTTGGGGTGGTGCTTGCTGTGCTCATGGTTGGCTCAATCCGGTATTGATTTAGAATTTGATTCTAGAAGAATATTCTAGAATCAAATTCTAGTCAAGCATTATTTTCCCAAATAATGCTAAATAATGCGACAGGTAGCAATTTGGCCTTCACCTGGCTTGACTGCTGGCTTGCCTCCCGGACTGATTGGCGGGTTCCAAAGCGTCGGCTTTGTTATTTCATCCAGCGTGCCGCATCGCTGCCCAATTTTGATCCCGCCGTGGCAAAAAAAGCGGGTGTGGCACTCATCGCTTCGACCGGTGCAATCGCTTGCATCTTGCCCCAGGGCGAGTCGGAGGATTGTAAGAAGCCAGCCACTTCGGCGCTATTTAGTTCGCTGGCATGCTCATGCAAACCGCAGCGCCCCATGTTTTGCAGAGTTTGCCCGGTTTGCGCCAGCGACAAGCGGATATGGTAGCTGCCACCCTCGCGCGCGCGCCGCGCCAGTGCCAGCATGGTGGCATACGCAATCAAATAACCGGTGGTATGGTCCAGCGCCTGAAACGGCAGTTTGCCAGGGCCAGCCAGCTTGGCCGCCACCCCTTCTTCATGCGCAATGCCGCTGGCCGATTGCACCAAACTATCAAACCCACGCCGTTTGGCCCACGGGCCAAGGTGGCCCCAGGCTGATAAACTGACGTAAATCAAACCGGGGTGGCGCTGGCATAGTTCTTCTGCTGAAAAACCATGCAGGCTCAGTGCGCCGGGGCGATACGCTTGCAAAAACACATCGGCACCCGCCACCAGTTGCTGCAAATTCTGGCGACCTTGCGCACTGCGCAAATCCAGTTCGGCCGAACGCTTGCCGCGTCCGGTATCCATTATCAGCGATTCAATATTGGGCAGATGCGCGGCGCTAATGGCCAGCACATCAGCCCCGTGTTGCGCCAGCGTGCGCGCACCCACGGGGGCGGCGATCACGCGTGAGAGGTCGAGCACGCGCACGCCATCCAGCGGGCGGGGCGAGGTGCTGGCAGCGCTTTGGTGTGCATTGACTGGCATGGCTGGGCCATCGCCAATGCGTTCAATTTCAAACAGGGGCAAGTGTGCAATCGCCTGCGCTTGCGAGTGGGCACGCCATTCGTCCTGGCTGCGTATCATGGCGGCACACATATTGGCTTGGGCCAGGGCGTTTTCCAGTTCTGCCGCTTTCCATTGCCGGATGGCGTGGGCCACTTGCGCTTTATCATCGGCACATTGCAAGATGGCCAGCACGCCATCGCGATGATGATCGAAATTGGTGTGCAGTTGTATCCAGCGCCCGTCACCGGCCTGATAGTAACCGGCAATCTTGCTCCATGGGTCGGCGGCGGCTTGGCCGTTGATGGTGAGGTAGCGGTCGCTACGGAACATGGCCAGCGCATGGCGCTGATTGATTTCAATGGTTTGGCGCTGGCCGCCGCGTAACAGCGCAATTTCTGCTGCCGCCAGTGCTTGCGCCGCGATACTGGCCGAGGCCAGTTGCCCGATGTGAAAGGTGGAAGGCAGTTGTTGCGTGTTCCCGCTGAAGGCGACTTGCGCCAGCGCAGAGGGTGCGCCGGCACCGATTTGCCACAAGGATTGTAAAATTTTTTCGGCGGACATGATTTTCTCCGGTGATTGCTGCCAAAATGGCTTGCTGTGCAGGGCGCTGATCCATGAGTCCGCCCGACGTGCTTGTATTCTAGGTGGGGCAGGTGGTGTGGGTCAATCTTGATTGGCCGAATCAATAGGAATATATTTTACCGAGGGGCCAATCAGGCATGGGGGCAAAAAAAAGCCCACCAGGTTGGTGGGCTTGAAATCTATTTCCTTGAAGGAGAATAGAGGAGACAGGCAGCATTATGCCCAGTCACCCAATATTCGTCCAATTTTTAATTTAGATGTCAGATATTTCTTTGGTGAATATCTTTCTTTTCAAAAACTTTTTTTGGCGACTTTTTGATGTCCTTCCGGCACCAGCATCAAGGCGGCGGAGCCATAAAATTTGTGGTATTCGGCGATCATTTCCCCTTTCATGATGACGGGATCGCCGGCCATCAGTTTTTTTGCTTCCTCCATATCGGTGGTGGCCAAAACAAACAACCCGCGCCAGCCATCGACCCCATCCAGCGGGCCAGCCACGGCCAATTTGCCTTCATCCGCCATGCGTTTGATATTGGCGAAATGGCCTTTAAACATCTCATCGCGTTCCGGCCCTGCGGGCATTTTATTTGGGCCGGTTTTTAGGAGAACGAAAATATAGGCTTTCATACCCATTTCATCCGCCCCCACGGTTTTGGCCAGTTCTGCATCAAATTTCGACTTGGCAGGTGGGGCGGCGCTGCTTTGTGCGCTACTTTGTGCGCTTATTTGTGTGCTACTTTGTGCATGTGCCAGATTAGTGAAACATGAAAACAGCATGGCTGTGGCCAATAAAGTGGATTTGAATGTCATGGCATGGCTCGTTAAAAGAAAGTCGTGGCAAATTCTAACATGCGCTGGCGCAGCCTGATATCGTTGGTAGATGTTGTTTTTTTGCCTTATGCAACAAAAATAAAATCTGCCACGGTATCTTTCCCTTAAGGAAATATTTCATTGAGGTATTTTAAATTCTCTTGTGGAATGATGGTGTGAGGCAATTTCGACATGATTTTGCGAGGGCAGGCTATTGCCCGGCAAATACGCCGATTAATAAGCCGGGCGCTTGAAAGTGACTGGCCGTGCGGTGTGCGGCCTGGGGTGTTATTTGGTGTTATGGCATGTCATTACCTGTGTTAGAAACACCCGTGCAGACCTATTATTGTGTAGCCATGGCAAGGCAAATTGATGCGTGGCAGCGAGTGAAAACAGCCAATCCACCAAACATTTGCGGCAATGAGATAAAAAAATAGGAAGTGATCATGTACCTTACCCTGAAGAAAATTATTCAAATCGGTTTCGCCGTCAGTATGTTAGTGGCGGCCAGCGCGCCCTGGGCGCTGCAAAAACAGATGAATGATGTTGCACAGATGAATGATGTTGCGAAAAATTTGACCAAAGCGCAAATCGAATCCCGTATTCAATCGCTGGAAGCCGAGCGTGTGCAACGTCTGGCCTTGATG
>CAMBDR010000303.1 GCA_945864765.1 Janthinobacterium lividum
CGCCCGACCTGAATGTCAACGGCTTGGCCACTCCATCGGATTGCCCGGCCTGGCGTGATAATAAAAAATACCAGTTCGATATCAACGCGCAATTGAATATGACCAAAACCAGCCAGCCGTGGTTAAAAACGATAGGCGCAGATTTGGCGGTGTTTACCGCCGAGCTGACCTGGATCCGCTATCCCGGCATTGATGGCAAGCAACGCTATGCCCGCACCATTAACGGCCAAAACGCCTATCAACTGGTGGCAGCCGGTTATGGCACCTGGCTCGATCACAGCGGGGCTTACCCGATTGCCACCGGGCGCGGCACCGCCAATTCGGTTGGCTTGACGCTGGACTTTAACGCCACTTACGACGGCACCGTCATCCCCGGCTGGCAGCTTACGCCGGGGCTGACGTTTTATGACGCCATCAAAGGCAATACCCCCACTTTTTCAGCCAATTATCAACAAGGGGCCAAGTCGGTGTATGCCTATTTGCTGTTTAATAAAAACCCGCAGGTATGGCAGGCAGGTTTGAGCTATGTGGCGTATTACGGCGGCAATCCGATTAGTCAGCCCTATTCCGACCGCAATGCGCTGGGTGCTTTTTTAACGCGTAACTTTTAAGGCTGAACGTGTTAAATACAGCGATTCGCCATCTCGAAACATGGCTCTTCTCGCACCGCGCGCTGGTACTGGGCGCGCTGGTGGCGCTCACTGCGGTGATGGCGTATTTTGCGCTGCAATTGCGCATCGATGCCGGATTTGAAAAACAAATTCCCATCGGGCATGAATACGTCAACACCTTTCATAAATACCGCGCCGATTTGTTTGGGGCCAATCGGTTGACGGTGGTGGTCAAGGCGCGCAAGGGCAAAATCTGGACAAAAGCCGGTTTGACGCGGCTGTTTCAGGTCACGCAAGAGGTGGCGTATTTGCCCAATGTGGACCGGCTCGGGGTGCAGTCGCTCTGGACGCCCAATAGCTTTGTCAATGAAATTACCGAAGATGGGTTTCGCTCGCAACCGATCATTCCCGGCACCGTGACGCCGGAAATGCTGGACGCCACGCTGCTGGCGCAAATTGAGCGCTCGACCTCGGAAGGCAATTTCATCGGTTCGCTGGTATCGCGCGACCAAAGCGCGGCCATGATCACGGCAGAAATTGGCGAACTGGACAATGCGGGCAAAAAAATCGATTACATCAGCTATAACCACCTGTTGGAGAGCAAGTTGCGCGGCAAGTATGAAGATGCGGAATTTGAAATCCAGATCATCGGCTTTGCCAAGCAAATTGGCGATATTGCCGATGGCGCAAAAGCGGTGCTGGAATTTTGCCTGATTGCGATTTTACTGACCGCTCTGGCGGTGTACTGGTATTGCCATTCGCTGCGCTTTACCCTGCTGCCCATTGTCTGTTCGCTCACCTCGCTGGTGTGGCAGTTTGGCACGCTGCGCTTGCTGGGCTTTGGGCTTGATCCACTCGGCATTTTGGTGCCGTTTTTGGTGTTTGCGATTGGCGTCTCGCACGGGGTGCAGCAAATCAATTTTATTACCCGTGAATTGGCGGCTGGCAAGTCGGCCTTTGATGCGGCGCGCAACAGCTTTACCGGCTTACTCATTCCCGGCACGCTGGCCCTGGTGACGGCCTTGGTTTCCTTCATTACGCTGCTGTTGATTCCGATTCCCATGATCCGCGAACTGGCCTTAACCGCCGCTTTGGGCGTGGCGTATAAAATCATCACCAATTTGGTGATGTTGCCGCTGGCCGCCTCGTGTCTGGACTTTACCCAGGCCTATGCCGAAAAAGCCATGCTCAAGTACCAGCAACGCACGCGCTGGATGGCCTTGTTGGCCAAGGTGGCCGAGCCCAGGGCTGCGCTGGGGGTATTGCTGGTAACCGCCGTGGTGTTTGGTCTGTCGGTCTGGCAAAGCCATGACCGGGTGGTGGGCACCCTGCAACCGGGTGCGCCGGAACTACGCCCGGAAGCGCGCTTTAATCGCGATGCGGTGGCCATTTCTGGCGGGTTTGATCTGGGGCTGGACTGGCTCTCGATTGTGATTGAAGCCGCGCCCGAATCATGCGAAAGCCCGGCGGTGGCGGTGTATGGCGACAAGCTGGAAAACGCCCTGAAAAACCTGCCCGGCGTGGTTTCCACCAGTTCCTTTGCCAGCAATTTGCGCACCTATAACGAGGGCTATAACGAAGGCTACCCAAAAATGGGCGTGGTGCCAATTGACCCGGCCAACTATGCTGGCTTGGCCACTGAAATTGGCCGGGTACGCGGCTACCTGAACAAGGATTGCAGCATGACGGCGCTGCATTTGTATTTGGCCGACCACAAGGCGAGCACCATTAATGGCTTGCTGGCGGCAGTCAAGGCGTATCGCGCGGCGCACCAGGAGCCGGGTATTTCGGTGTTGCTGGCGGCGGGCAATGCGGGCGTGTTGGCAGCAATTAATGATGAAGTCGAAAAGAGTGAATTGCCGATGATGTTGTATGTATATCTGGCGATTGTGCTGCTGGTGTTTGCGGTGTACCGCGATTTGCGCGCCGTGGTGGCCTGCTGTTTGCCGCTGACCATAGGCACTTTTATTGGCTACTGGTTTATGAAAGTCAACCAGATTGGTTTGACCGTTGCCACCTTGCCGGTGATGGTGCTGGCCGTGGGCATTGGCGTGGATTACGCGTTTTACATCTACAACCGCCTGCAACGCCATTTGGCTGAAGGTGAACCGGTGGCCGATGCCATTACCCATGCGCTAACCGAAGTGGGCATGGCCACTATTTTTACCGCCATTACGCTGGCGGTGGGGGTGGCGACCTGGAGTTTTTCGGCGCTGAAATTTCAGGCTGATATGGGTAGTTTGCTGGCTTTCATGTTTATCGTGAATTTGGTGATGGCGATGACGGCCTTGCCCGCGCTTGCGGTTTGGCTGGAAAAACTGTTTCCGCGCAAGACGCCGGTGCGCGCTTCCAGTTTGCTGGATCATTAGGAGAGATACAGATGATGAAATCAAAATCGGCCATCGTAAAATTCGGCGGCTTGATGCTGTTGGGCGCAAGTTTTGCGTATGCTGCCGGGAGCGATCCGGCAAGCGCCAGCCATGCTGCGGCAGCAGCAGCGGCGGCCTCCGCTGGTGCAGGCGCAGGCGCTGGCGTGAAAGCGCAACTGAAACTGAGTGCGGCCAGCCCGCTCAATGTGAATAGCGTCAAAATTCTGGCCGCCAGCCGGGCTGGCAAGCGGATTGTGGCGGTGGGTGATTTTGGCGCGGTGCTGCTGTCGGACGATGAAGGCGCACATTATCGTCAAGCCAAAAGCGTGCCGATTGATGCAACCCTGACTTCGGTGTTTTTTGCCGATGCCCACACCGGCTGGGCCGTGGGCCACTGGGGCGCGATTCTCAAAAGCGCCGACGGCGGTGAAACCTGGCAATTGCAACGCAGCGCCACCGATCGTGATCAACCCTTGTTTTCGGTATATTTTAAAAACGCCGAAGAAGGCTGGGCCGTTGGTTTATGGTCGCTGATGTTGCACACCACCGATGGCGGCGCGCACTGGGCCACGCAAACGGTGCCGCTGCCGCCGGGCGGCAAAAAAGCGGATCGCAATTTGTTTTCATTCTTTGGCGACGCCAAAGGCAGGCTGTTTATCACTTCCGAGCAAGGGCGGGTGCTGCGCTCGCAAGACCAGGGCGCGAGCTGGGAATATCGCGAAACCGGGTATGCCGGCTCGCTTTGGAGCGGCACCGCCGTGGACGGTGGCGGCTTGCTGGTGGGTGGTTTGCGTGGCAGCATTTACCGCAGTCAAGACGGTGGCGACACCTGGCAAGCCATCAACAGTGGTACCAAAAGCGCCATCACCGGCATGCTGCAACGGGCCAATAAAAACATCATCGCCGTTGGCATGGATGGTTTGATGCTGGAAAGCCGCGACCAGGGCGCAAGCTTTAGCGCCACCCAGCGGCCCGACCGTGCCGTGCTGACGGCCCTGGTCGATGGCCCGGCCAGCGGTGCGCCGCATTTGTTTTCCACGCGCGGCCCCTTGCAAAAATAGACCGTTAAAACACTTGCCCCATTTTCTGACAGGAACCACGGTATGCATCCAGAAAACCACCCAAAAACCCACCCAGAAACCCACACAGAAACCGCCCACCACACGCTACAGCGCACGCTGGGCTGGCGCGATGCCTTTTGGGCCTCCAGCGGCGTGCCCGCCGGGGTGCTACTCACCATCGGCGGCATTGCTGCCACCATTGGCCAGCCAGCCTGGGTGGTATGGGTGATTTCGATCATGATTGGCTTTTTACAGGCCTTCACCTATGCCGAAATTGCCGGTTTGTATCCGCATAAATCGGGCGGGGCCTCGGTGTATGGGGCCAGTGCCTGGTTAAATTACAGCAAATTCATCGCGCCCATATCGGTCTGGTGCAATTGGCTGGCTTGGTCACCGGTGCTGGCACTGGGCACCGGTTTGGCGGCCGGGTATATTATGTTGAGTCTGTTTCCCGCCGATGCTGCCATCCAAACCTGGACGCTCACCTTGCTGGATTTGGGCTTTGTGCGCAAGGGTTTAACGCTGCGCATCAATGCGGTAGCCATTATCGCCCTGGCGCTGTTGTTGTTGACCTTTTTTCTGCAGCATCATGGTGCGTCGCGCGCGGCGCGTATGCAAAAAATCCTCGGCCTGGCTTGCCTGTTTCCGCTGGTGGTGGTGGGTCTGGTGCCCATCATTACCGGCGACATGCCGCGTGAGCATTTGTTCCCACTGCTGCCCATGGTGCATGATGCCGCCGGCAAGGTGGCCTTTGGCGAGTGGAACGCGGCGGGCATTACCTTGTTGATGGGGGCGATTTTTGCGGCCAACTGGTCTACTTTTGGCTTTGAAACGGCGGTTTGCTACACCCGCGAATTCAAGAACCCTGGCAGCGACACCTTCAAAGCCATTCTCAGTGCGGGGCTGTTGTGCATCGTCATGTTTACCATTGTGCCGCTGGCATTTCAAGGCTCGCTGGGTTTGAATGGCTTGCTCGATAAAACCATTTATGATGGCACCGGGGTGGCGCTGGCCATGGCCAAGATGATTAAGGCTGGCCCACTGCTCACCAATCTGGTGGTGGTGATGCTGCTGCTCTCGCTGCTGTTGATTGTGATGACCTCGATGATGGGTTCGTCACGCACGCTGTATCAGGCCTCGGTGGATGGCTGGCTGCCGCGTTATTTGTCACGCGTCAATGCGCATGGTTCACCCACGGCGGCCATGTGGACCGATTTGAGCTTTAATGTGCTGCTGTTAATGCTGTCCGATTATTTTATGGTGCTGACGGTGTCCAATGTCTGTTATTTGCTGTTTAATTTTCTCAATTTACAAGCCGGTTGGATACACCGCATGGACCGTCCCGACTGGCCGCGCCCGTTTCGCTGCCCAACCTGGCTGCTGGCGCTGGGTGGCGTGCTGGGTTTTGTAAATATGGTGTTTGTTGGGGCCGGGGCGGATGTATGGGGCGAAGACACCTTGCGCAATGGTTTGATTGCGACGATCCTGATCATTCCGGTGTTTATGTTCCGCCATTACGTGCAAGACAAGGGCGTGTTTCCCGAGCATATGCGCGACGATGCCGAAATGGGGCATGGCTTGCCCGCGCAGCGCCGCGCCGGGGTGTTGCCGTATTTGGCACTGCTGGCCTGCGGCCTGGTTATTTGGGGCAGCCATATGCTGGCGCAGTTGCCAAAACCTTGAACCATTCACTTTTTTACGCCGGGCAGCGAGAAATTGCGCCGGCTTGACCATTTTATTTTTGAAGGAGACATCGTGATGCAAGCTTTTCCTACGACCAAAGGTACACCGCCTTCGATGGCTATCACCGACCCCAACGAACCCAAATACGACTGGCGCGTGCATCTGGCACTGGGTCAGCCAGAATCGCTGATGTTGATCGGCAAAAACGGTTCACTGGTGCCGCATGAATCGAGCCACGCCCCCGCGCCCGCTACTAACTGCGAACGGGCCAATCTGGCTTACACGGCACCGTTCCAATACTTGTCTGACGCGGGCGTGACCGTGGTG
>CAMBDR010000304.1 GCA_945864765.1 Janthinobacterium lividum
CTGCCGGGGTTACCCGCATAATGCCGCTGCAAGCCACCCGCCCAGGTGCCCACCCACAACAAGCCGGACTGGTCGCGCAACAGTGCGCCAACCTCATCCAGGGCCAGACTGCCCGGCACCAGCGGATCATGGCGCAAGCGCTGCAGCACCCGACCGTCGCGCGCATCCACCACATTCATGCCGCCGCCCATGGTGGCCAGCCAAATCTGGTCTGGCTGTGGTTGGGCTATGCTCTTGACCCAGCCATGGCTCAGTCCATCAGCGTGGGCCGGGTCGAGCTTGAGCCAGTGCGCCGGCAGGCTGGCCAGTGCGCCCGCGCCATCCACTTGCAACCACGCCGCACCGTGGCGGTAGGTGGCCACCCACAGTTTGCCGTCAGCCGCTTCAAACAACGCCTGAATGTTTTGCCTGGCCAAAGTGGCCGAGCCAGCCGGGCCAGCCGGTTCGGTCGCAACCGCTTCAAAACCCTTGCCATCGGCGCGCATGCGTTGCAAGCCTTGGCCGGTGCCAACCCAAAGCCTGCCGTGCCGATCCAGCAACAGCGTGCCAACATGGTTATCGGCCAGACTGGCCGGATCAGCTGGATCATGCCGAAAATGGGTAAAGGTGCTGGCACCGGGTGGCAGGTAGTCCAAGCCATTTTCCGTCCCCAACCAAACTGCGCCAGCCGCATTACCGGTAATGGCGCGCACCACATGACCGCCAAGGCCCGCGCTTTGTTTGGGATCATGGCGATAAATGCCAAAGCGGTTACTGCCCGGATCAAATACCGCCAAGCCGTGCGAAGTACCGATCCAGAGGCGGCCATCCGGCCCCGACCACAGCGCCCGCACATAATCATCCGGCAGCGAAGCGGGGTCGGCCTCGGCATGCTGGAATTTGCGCAACAGGTAGCCGTCATGGCGCACCAAACCATGTTGGGTGCCGATCCAGATAAAACCTTTATCATCCTGCGCCAAGGCCGTGACGATGCCACCGGGAATGGTTTCATCATTGCCGACTTGTTCAAAATAAACCTGGGTGAAGCCCCATTGCGTGGGCAGCACCGAAGCAGTCGCCAGAAAGGGGCGCAGCGCCAGCAAGGTCAGCAAGCCCAGCAAGGCCAGCAAAACCCGGCGATAGCGCAGAATTGGCCCACTCATGACAAATCAATCCCGCCAGGTGAATTCAAGGGCAAGCTGGCCGTAACGCAAGTGCCCTTGCCGGGTGCGCTATCAATCACCAAACTGCCCCCCAAGCCGCTCACCCGTTCGCGCATGCCGGACAGGCCAATGCCGTAGCGCCCTACCATGCCGGCAATATCAAAGCCGCAACCGTCATCGCGCACGCGCAGGCGTACCCCTTGGCCATCGCTGTCCAGCACCAGGGTAATGCACTTGCCCTTGCCATGGCGCAGCGCATTGGTCACCGCTTCTTGCGCGACGCGAAACAACACCAGTTCCAGTCTTGATTCAAGCTGCGGCAGTTGGCCCTGCTGCAGGACACTGATTTCAATCGCCGTGCCCACGGTCAGGCGCGGTAAATCGCGCCGTAGGGTGTCGATCAAGTTCATGGCAGTGGGCTTGTGCTTGCGGTTACGCAATTGGTTGAGCAATTGGCGGGTTTGTTTGATGCCATCGCGCGCCAGTTCAATTGCACGTTCCACATAGGGTAAACCGGTCTGGCTTTTGCTCGCGCCAGAGTCTGGCATAGCGGCGTCGTCGATCAAGGCTTCGCGCGCCGTATCCAGTTGCAGCAAAACCCCGGTCATGGTTTGGGACAGATTGTCGTGCAAATCGAGCGAAATTTGCTGGCGCTCGGCCTGAATCAATTTGGCTTGCGTCTCTTTCAAATATTCCAGCGCAGCGGCCAATTCTTCATGCGATTGCGTCACCTCTTGCAGCGCGGCAGAATTGGACAGGGCGATGGCGGTATAGCTGGCCAGAATGCGCAAAAATTCGATTTGATCCGGATCGTAGGCATTCGGATGCGGGCTTTGCACCGAGAGGCAGCCGATTACGCGTTGATCCGCCATCAGTGGCAGATACACCACCGTTTCCATCGGGTCGCCAATTTTGGGCGGTAACATGCGCTCAAACATCTGGTTCAATTGGGCGCGATCATTCACAATCACCTCGCATTGTTCGCGCACGCAGCGTACTGCAGGGCGATTGCTTTCTTCCAAATCCAAAATGGCGTTGGGCATGCGCTGCTGGTGCTCGATGGTGTAGACAAAGGAAATGCTACCAAACTCCACAATGCCGATTAAAAACACGTCGGCATCGAGCCGCGCCATGACCTGGCGGTAGACGCGCTCGAAGGCTTGTTCCATATCCAGCGTGGCGGTGAGTTCGCGCCCGATTTCGCCCAGTTTTAAAATATCGGCGGTGCGCGCATCAATCAGATTTTGCAAGTTGCCCGCCTTGGCGCGCAAGCGGGCCACACGCCAGCGCACGGCGGCAACAATCAGCGCGCCGGTTAGCAGTAGCAACAAGGCCAAAAACCACCAGGTTTGCCAAAAGGCGGGCAAGACCTTGACCTTGATCTGTAATGGCTCGCCACGCCATTGCCCCAGCCGATTGCTACCACGCACTTCCAGCGTATAGTTGCCGGGCCATAAATTGCCAAAGCTGGCGCTGCGATGTTCGTGATCGGCATTGATCCAGTCTTTTTCATAGCCCAGCAAACGATATTGATAACGGTTTTTTTTCGGCTCGGAATAATCGAGCACGGCAAACTCAAGCGAAAAATCGCGCTGCTGCGGCGACAGGGTCAGCATTCGTCCATTTTTATCGGCTTGCGCATTTTTATCGGCTTGCGCATTTTTATCGGCTTGCGCCCTTTGCAAGCCGGTCACGCTGCCCAATGGACTATCCTGACCATTGATTTTCAAGCTCGTTGGCACCACGGGTGGCAGCCAGGCCCAAGGCTCAAAGCGTGCGGGGTCAATAATGGCGGCACCAAACGTACCACCAAAGAGCAACAAACCATCGCGGGTTTTGCCATAGGCCCCGATCCAGATCGAACCCAAATCCAGGCCATCGGCCTTACTCAAAAACTGAACCTGTCGCTTGACCGGATCAATCACCGCCAATTCCGTCCAGATTCGTCCGCTTTGGTCTTCCAGCAAATTGGCTCCCACATCCCGGCCCTCCGGCCCCCACCAGGCATACACGTGTTCAAATTGCGCCACCTTGCCATCCCAGTGTTTCAGACGCTCCAGGCCTTTGGCGGTATCCACCCACAAGCGGTCTTGGCTGTCAAACAAAAGGCTGGTGATATAGTCCGATGCCAGATTGCCACTGCCACCGGCTACGGCGCGAATGGCGCGCCAGCCCCGGCTGCCCGGTGTCCAAACCCATAAACCGTTTTGGCTGCCAGCCCAAATTCGGCCAGCCGCATCTTCTGCCAATGCTTCTACCGCATAGGGCATTTCTTCGCCGTTTTCTTGCGGCATGGTTTCAAAGCGGGGCAAGCCCTGGGCGGTTAATTGGCCGCTCCAACGCGCCGCGCCATGATTACTACCCACCCAAACGCTGCCGTCCCGCCCCACCAACAGCCTTCTGATTTGCTGGCTGCGCAAGCCCTCAGTCGCTTGCCAGACTGTGCTGCCGGCGCGGCGCAGCAGCAAGCCTGCCGAACGCGTACCAGCCCAAATACTGCCATCCGGAGTTTGTGCCAGGGCGCGAATGGCGGACTCGGGCAAGCCGCCTGGTTCGCCTGCCTTGGCTGGGCGATAGCCTCCAACCAAGCCACGTTCACGATCAAAGATATCGATGCCATTCGCGTCCAATCCGAACAGGATCTGGCCGTTGGCCAATTCCAGCACGCTGGTCACGGCAGGGTGGCTCAGGCCATGCGCCCATTTTGGGCTGTGCCGCAGCATGCGCGCCATGCCGTGGTTATTGTTATAGCGTTGCAAGCCGCCGCCCCAGGTGCCAACCCATAACAGGCCGGAACGGTCGCGCAGCAAAGGCACCACCAAATCATAGGCGATGCTGCCGCGCAAAAAAGGATCATGGCGCAAGTGCTGCAGTACCTGGCCATTTCCGGCGCTGACGATATTGATGCCGCCGCCATAGCTGGCCAGCCAGATTTGATCCGGCTCCACTTGGGCAATGCCGGCTATCGATCGGTGGCTCAGTGTGGTGGCGTTGGTGGCGTTGGTGGTGGCGGTGGCACGGTTTGATGCGGGGTTTGACCCCGAATCTTGCGCCATTGTCAGCCAATGTGGCAGCAGCAGGCCGGGGTTGCTGTGTGTGCCCGGTTCCAGCCAGGCGGCACCGTGTTCTGCGCTGCCTACCCACAGCTTACCATCCCGCGCCTGAAACAAGGCCTGCACCGTTTTCCCGCTAAACGCATCGCCTGCCACGCTATCAAACCCGCTGCCGTCTTGCCTCATGCGCTGCAAGCCATTGGCGCTACCTACCCATAAACGCCCGGTTTGATCCAGCAACAGGCTGCGCACATTGTCGCTGGCCAGACTGTGGGCCTTGGCGGCATCATGGCGGTAGTGTACAAACGCCTTGCCCTGCGCAGGCAAATAATCCAGCCCATGATCGGTGCCGGCCCAGATGCCGCCGTCGGCATCTTCCAGCAGCACCGAAATCCGCCCGTCTGCCAGCGAGCCGGCTTGCCCGGCGTCATGCGCGTAGCGGGTAAAGCGCTCGCTGGCGGGGTCAAACACGGCCAAGCCATCGCTCACCGTCCCCACCCACAGCCGCCCGTCTTTGGCGGCGCACAGACTGAGAATATAATCCCCGGCCAGCGAGGCGGGGTTGGCGGCGTCATGGCTAAAGGTGCGAAACCGATAGCCGTCAAAGCGCAGCAAGCCATTTTGGGTGCCAACCCAGATAAAACCTTGCGCATCTTGCGCCAGCGCGGTGATGATGCCTTCGGGGATCGATTCGGTATCGCTGATATTTTCAAGCTGGTAAGGTAGAAATGCAAAATCTGCCGCCGCGACGCTGGTGCATACAGCCAAGCAGGCGAGGCATGACAAAGCCCAATGCAGGCAGCAGCGACCACCGCTCAGCAGACAATGCAGCAGGCAGTGCAGCGGGCGGCGCAACAAGCGGCACAACTGCGCGGGCAAGCTTGGT
This sequence comes from Janthinobacterium lividum, assembly GCA_945864765.1. Lineage (GTDB taxonomy): Bacteria > Pseudomonadota > Gammaproteobacteria > Burkholderiales > Burkholderiaceae_D > CAMBDR01. The sequence goes on from CAMBDR010000304.1 coordinate 5,082, forward strand.
TTTATCTGATTATTTTTCACGGACCTTACGCTTCAATAAGCGCTTCAATATGCAATTCAATGATAACTACTCAGCCGCTGGCATCGTCATTCCCGCACGCTTTTGGCGGGAATCCAGCAAGGTCGATTCTGCCATAGAACAGAATGCTTGATCCATTTGAAAAATCTTTTTAAAGCAAAACAAAACAGCATGCAATCGTACTTTCGGCCGATTGGCAGATTCAACATCATCCTGTATCTTTATCACAAGCCAAGCAAACAAGACATAGATCGAAGTGCAAGGCAGGATCAGGCTTTATAAAACCAATCATACAAATATAGATGGAGACAAAAATGAAACTCGAATTAAACAACATCACCCGCCCCACCCTGTTGGCCGTTTTGGTTGCTGCATCGTTTGGTGCCAACGCAGCGAGCCGCGTTGATCTGGAAACCATCAAAACCCCGATGGTGGCGAGCTTGACTGGTGGCAATGTTGCCGTCCACAACCACATTGGCGTTGCCGCCAACGAATTGGTAGCACAAGACTCAGCCAAATTTGACAGTGGCCGTGTGGTAACCCGCCACGTGCAGATGCATATGGGCGTACCGGTCTGGAATGAAGCCGTGGTAGAACACCGCGATATCGGCCTGGCTGCGCCAAGCGTATCGGGCTTTTTGCTGCGCAATTTGCCAAACGATTTGCCCAGTGTCAAACCAATTTTATCCAAAGCCGATGCCATTGCCAAAGCCAAAACTCTGGCCCGGATTTATGACACCGAAAACGACGAAGCCAAGCTCTACATCAAGCAAAAAGTCAATGGCGTAGCCCACTTGATTTATGTGGTTGTCTTCAATGGTAAAAACACGACTGAACCTACCCGCCCATACTATATGCTCGACGCGAACACGGGCGAAGTGCTGGATAAATGGAACGGTATTCACACCAGCCTGATCGGCACTGGCCCTGGCGGCAATGCA
>CAMBDR010000305.1 GCA_945864765.1 Janthinobacterium lividum
AGCAAAGGTTTAGAGAAAGCTTATTCGCAAACTCTCTTAGCCCGGGCACGAAAATTCAGACAAGATGGAGAGGAAAATGTTCCAGTTGTAACAGCACTTTTACAATTTTCTCTCAACAGATGAGCAGCATAATGGATGCTCCGCGTAAAAACTTCAAGCTTTTTTTTGCATTTGCACAAAAAAAGACATTTATTCCCATCTCTGACAGAAAAATTCGTGATAAATTCCCTTGTAGAGCATTTTTTTCTCCAAAGACCACTATTTTGATCGGATCGGAAAAGCCATGCCGCCTATTGTCCCTGATTTAAGCAATAATGGCAACAGTTACAACAGCGACCAAGCTGCGGATTGTAGTAAAAACAGCGCAATTCGCGATCGATTGTTGAAAAAATTCAGTGCTGATGGTGATTTGCTATCACTTGGGGTGACAATTGTGCGAGTGGTTGAATTGGCGTCGTCCGACGATGAAGCTACTCAAAACCTGGCGAACTACATTCTATCAGATGTTGCACTAACACAAAAGATACTTCGGCTCGCCAACACCGTTTTTTACCGCAGTGTGTCAAATACCCCCGTTTCCACGGTATCGCGCGCAATTTTTCTGCTGGGTTTCAATACCGTCAAGACCACCGCCCTGGCATTGTTGCTGGTTGACAAGTTAAGCAAAGGTCCGCATGCCGATTATATTCGTATCGAATTGATCGAATCGTTATGTGCCAGTTTGGTGGGGCGCGAATTGGCGCGCTTTAGCCATTTACAGGGCGTCGAAGAAGCATCGATTGCAGCGCTGTTTCGCAATTTGGGCCGCATCCTGGTGGCCAGTCATGAGTTTCCGCTCTACCAGTCGATTAAAAATTTGATCGAAAGCGCTTGCACCCCGGTGCAGGCGGAAATTCAAACCATAGGCTGCAGTTACACCTTTTTAACTGAAACCGTTTTGCGTGAATGGAATATACCGGATGCGCTAATTTACGCCCTCAGTCCTTTGGCAGCTGGCCCGGTCAAACCAGCCAAAACGCGCCAGGAATGGATGCGCCAGGTCAGCACCTTCAGTAATGAGGCGCAAGCATTAATCTTGCACCAGCATGACAATGGCAGCAGTGCGGCAGCGCAAGCCATGCTACAACGCTTTGGCCTTGCTTTGCACCTGGATCAAGATAAAATGCGCCAGTTGTTTACGGGAGTCGGCAAAGAGATTGAGCAATTGTCGATTGGATTAAACATGGCCAAGCAAGCCCTAGTTCCTCCACAGCCGGAAGAACCGACCAATCATTTACCCGGCGTGTTACAGGCTTCGACCATCAACGCACATGGCAAAAGCACCAATGAACGTCATCCCAGCGGCAAGCCAACCGATGCACGAGAACTATTACTGGCGGGGGTGCAAGTGGCGACCCAAATGATGGGCGGCGGCCAATACAAACCGAGCGAGCTGATCCTGCTGATTGTTGAAACCCTGTACACCAGCATGGGCTTTCGCTTTGCTGCGGCATGTATCAACGATACCCGCAGCGAGCAGTTTCGCGCCGTCGTGACGATGGGAGAACAACACACGATGCGGCAAGCACGGTTTGTTTTCCCTTCTGCAACAGGCAATGATGTGTTTCATTTGGCACTGGATAACCAGGCCGATTTAATGATTGCCGATGCCAGCTCGACCCGGATTCGGGATTTATTACCGGGTTGGCATCGATCATTATTACCGGACGCGCGCAGCATCATGATTTTGCCGCTGGTGTCAGGCACCAATCAACTGGGTTTATTTTACGGTGACCGCACGCGCCCGGCACCCGAGGGCGTAGCTTCTGATGAAGCTGCGCTGATAAAAACCCTGATGGGGCAAATGCAAACGGCGATTAATTTGCGGCAAAATAAAAACCAGGCATAAAACGACTCAAACGCAACATATTTGACACGAAAAACTGCCCGTGTTGAAAAAAACCGGAGTAACATCGCTCATGTAACATTCGCACAGCTGGCATTCGTATCCATGCCATTCGAATTGCACACAAGTACATGGGCTTTTTGGGTCATGCGAATTGACCGCCTTGTTTGCCAACCTATTTCAGGAGTTTTCAATATGCAAATCAACATCCATTCCGATACCAGCGTAGAAAAAACCGACGCCTTGAGTCGCCACATACAAACCGTGATCGAAGCGGCATTAAAACGCTTTGCCGGACAAGTAACGCGAGTGGAAGTCCATTTAAGTGATCGCAATGCCCATAAATCAGAAGACGGTGAATCGCGCTGCATGCTCGAAGCGCGTTTGGCGGGTATGGAGCCAATCGCGGTCACCCAACACGATGCAACGCTGCATCAGGCCATTAACGGCGCGTCAGAAAAACTCAAGCGCGCCATTGATAGCGCGCTGGGTAAATTGCAAAGCCATGTGCGTGCGGCCAAACCAGGTGTGCAAGGAACAGACGCCGCCGATGATGACGACGACAACGCCTGATTTTTTGGAGGGTGGGCACGGGTGCCCACCCTCCCCCATCTACCTCATCATGGTTTAAAGTTGCCATCATTACGCGCCACCGCTGTTGCGCAGGTGGCGGGCGTACTGAACTCCCGATTACCGGATGCCGTGGCCTGATTACTCTCCCACACTGCGGTCGAACCATTCCACTTCACATACTTGTACTGTACGCTGGTGCTGGTTGGCAAATTCACGGTGCCAGTCCAGGGCACCGTCGTGCCACTACCCTGTATCACCAGCGCATAACCGGTGGCAGGCGTCCAATTACCCAAGGCAATTTGATTACCCACCACATACAAGGCTTGCCCGGTTGTCGTGTTCGCGTTGGCAATGGTAAAGGTCACGGCACATGCACCCGCAACGGTTGGCTTAACCACCAAAGCGCTGCTTGCGGCCGAGATATTGCTGGCCCCGTCGTAAGCTTGCACCGTGTAGCTATAGCTGCTGCCTGCCGTCAAGCCGGTGTCGGTATAAGTCAAACTGGCAGTACTGCCAATGACCACACCATTGCGTAACACCTTATACCCTGCCACCCCAACCGCATCGCTGGATGCGCTCCATTTAAGCGTGACACCCGTGCCGCTTAAGTTGGACGACGTTAAACCCGTTGGCACGGTTGGTGCGGTGGTATCGTCACCAGTACAAGGGTCGGCGCTGCTGATGGTGGCATTTTGAATTGCTGCAATCCCTTTTGCCACGGCGTAATTGGCACCATTTTTGCTGTCCCACACCCCTGCCCCATTATTAAACGCCAATTGCGCACCGCTGGCTGAACCCAAGCTAATGGTTTCCTGCTTCCAACCGGCACAAGCCGCATTCATTGGCACGCCTGGCACGGCGGTCCAACTACCACCCGTTGGCGCATAATGGATATTGACCGTCGTCCAGGTGCTTGGGTACTTGTAATACACCGTCACCTTATTGCCACCCACCACCGTGGTACTGGCAGAGAGTGCGCTGGAAGCGGCCGAAGTATTGCCCACTGCATCCTGCGCTTTCACGGTGTAGCTGTAGCTGGTGCCGGCAGTCAAGCCACTATCAGAATAACTGCTGGCCGCCGTGCTGGCAATTTGCACCCCATTGCGTGACACCAAATAGCTGGCCACGCCGACGTTGTCGCTACTGGCGGCCCAATTCAACATCAAACTGCTGGCCGTAATATTGCTCGCGCTCAAACTGGCAGGCACGGTGGGGGCCTGGGTATCCACCTTGGCGGGTGTGGTGACGCCTGCTGCAGCACTTTGCGCCGAGGCATTATTGGCGGCATCCAGCGCTTTCACGGTATAGCTATAGGTGGTCGATGCGGCGACTGTGTTATCGACAAAGCTGGTGCCCGTGATATTGCTGGCTAACTGCGTGCCATTGCGATACAGCGTGTACCCTTGCACGCCGACATTATCGGTCGAAGCAGTCCAGGTTACATTGACTGAATTGGCATCAATGGCACGGGCTTTCACAGCAGTCGGCACGGTAGGCGCAACCGTATCACCGTTACAAGGATTGTTGCCCGTGGTCACCGTGCCACTTTCCACCGCCGAAGTACCTGTACCCAGGGTATAGTTTCTACCGCCGTTGGAATCCCAGGTTCCGGCCCCATTATTAAACGCCACATTCACACCCGTGGCAGCAGCCAGATTGGCGCTATACACATACCAACCGCTACAGGCCAAGGTCATTGGCACGCCAGGCACGGCGGTCCAGACCCCTGCCGTGGGTTGGTAATGCATATTCACCAAAGACCAGTTGGTGGGCAATCTATAGTAGACCTTGGCAACATTACCCGCCAACGCAGTCAGATTTAAAGCAGCCGACAAGGCCGAGACATTGCCCGCCGCATCCTGCGCTTTCACGGTATAGCTGTAGGCGGTGGCTGGCGCTAAAGCGCTATCGATAAAACTGGCCGCCACGCTGCTACCCACCTGCACCCCATTGCGATAGATCAGATAGTTTGCCACGCCATAATTATCGGTTGAGGCAGCCCAGCTTAGCGTAACCGCACTGGAACTCAAATTACTTGCCACGGGCGTGCCCGGCACACTCGGTGCCACCGTATCCGGTACTTTAGTGCTGACGCTACTGGTTGCACCCCGTGCTGACTGATTACCCGCCGCATCAAACGCCAACAGCGAATAGCTGTAGCTGGTTGAAGCACTCAAGCCGGAATCGACATAACTGGTACCGCTACTGGTTCCCACCAGCACGCCATCGCGAAAGACCTGATAGCCTGCCACGCCGACGTTATCGGTGGCAGAAGTCCAGCTCAAGGCGACCGAGCGATCCGTGGTCGTGCCAATCACCAAACCCGCAGGGACGCTGGGCGCATCGGTATCGATCACGAGGAACGGAAATACGCCGGGCGTGGTGCCGTTGCTATCTTCCACATAACCCGTGGTATTTTTGGTATAGCTGCCCGCGCCCACATACACTTGCTGAATTTCGCTTTTGGTGACATTACCCAGGCTGTCGGTGGCTTCCACATAGTAATCCAACATTTGATTGCGATAATTCGACAAATAGGTGTAGTACAAATTACCGGTTTCCTGCGCCGGCACCACTTGCATGGTGGCCCTGGTATTGGCATTCCACGCCACCCCATTCATGACCGGACGCAAATCACGCATTTGCATCGGGTAAGCTTGCCAGGCACCGACGTTGGACGGTGTAATCGACAAACCAGGTTTGCCGACCATGGCCGCCGGGTCATATACTTTATAGGTGTCGTCACTGGCGCGAATGCCCGCCACCAGATGCGGCCTGATTTTGACCTGAATATTACTGATGCCCGCGACATCATAGGCGTAAGTGTAAATGGCAAAGTCTTTGCTGTAGTGCTGCACAGTCCAGCCTTCGGCCTTGGAGGCATTGATCGAACCCGGATTGTATGGATAGCGCTGCGGCCACCAAACCGAAGGCCCGGTTTTATCTTGCGCCAAACGCGGGGTCACGTATTGTTTGGAAAAGAACAGCGAATTATTCATCGCCAACACCGGCTTGACTGAATCATCCTGGTTTTCATCATAATAACCGAAGCCGGAATCCATGGCCGGCAACAAGAAATACCAGGCCAATTCAGCCGGGTTGGCACCACCCGCATAGTCATTCGCAGCATCGCCCTTCACCGGGTAAGACATCATCCATGGGTTGAGTTGATTACCCGGATACGTGACCTGATTATCGCGCGCGGTAGCAGGCGACCAATAATTGGGATGCGCACTGAGCCAAATTTGCTCAGCCGTTTTGGCATAGTTTTCTGCTGCTTGCAACAGCGCGAAATTACGTTCCAGATAATGCCAGCCATATTCAAAAGAAACCGTAGCCCCTTCGATCTGGCCGGACAAATTCTTTTTCGGGGATAAATTACTGCCAGTGGCCGTATTATAGGCGGGGAATTGCCCCTTCCAAATCAACATCGGCAAATGCCAGTGATACCAGGTTGGGTCGGATGAGGAATCACGCGTATCGACCCAGGAGCCATCCTGTACGTGTTGCACATCGCCCGCCGGAATCGGGAATTTTTTCAGATATTCATCAATCCCCAGACAATAACCTGTTCCCGC
>CAMBDR010000306.1 GCA_945864765.1 Janthinobacterium lividum
AAACCAAATGCCACCAGCCAAGCCAAAATCAATCTTACCGCATGTAAGTGTGACGCATCTAAGTATGATATTCTCACCCCATCCTGTTCAATTCGCCCCAACCCGACACCCGTGAGGCCATACCATGGATTGCTATCATGACTAACCCGGACCAACGCTACCAGATTCAGCAAAACAAAACCACTGAGCCTGGTATGCCCAACCAGCCACCGGTTTTTGCCAAACTCATGCTCAGCAAAGAGGGCGTGTTTGAAGGCGTTTCCTTTATCAAAAACAAGGACAAAGCCAGCGTCATGACCCTGGAACAGGCGCAACAAGCCATTGCCTGGGCCAGTGCACGTAAGGCGCGCTCGGACGAATACGTCAGTAAAATCATTTGCCTTGGGCAGTAGTCAATACCAACCAACCAACCCAACCAACCCAACCAACCCGTCCATCTACTAACCTTAGGAGAATCTTCTGTGAGTAGTTTTACCATTAACTCAGACCGACTGCTGGCAGTCAGTTTGCAAAACGAAAAGGTGCTCGCAATCGCGGGCGCAATGGTTGCCTACACCGGCAGCATGAAGTTTGAAAAGGCCATACTTGGCGGTGAAGGCTTGTTTGGCGCGCTCAAACGTAAGGTCACCAACGAAGGCATGTCGCTGATGCAAACCAGCGGCACGGGCACCGTGTATTTTGCCCATAACGCCGCCGAGATTGCGCCCATCACCTTGAATAACGAAAAATTATTCGTCGAAAGCTCCAGCTTGCTGGCCTATGATGTGGGCCTAAAAACCAATACCGCCTTTGCTGGCCTGCGCGGGGCCACCTCGGGCCAGGGTTTATTTACCACCACCATCGAAGGCTCGGGTAACCTCGCCCTCATTTCACGCGGCAATTTGATTGCGCTCGAAGTGACCCCGGCTACCCCCCTGTTTGTCGATCCCGATGCCTTTATTGGCTACAAAGGCAATGTGCAGCAGGAATTTGCCTTTGATGTCAACTGGCGCACCATGGTGGGCGAAGCCTCGGGTGAATCGTATCAATTCAAATTTACCGGTCAAGGCGTGGTTTTTATTCAGCCAGCCGAACGCTAAGGAGCACACGATGCCTACTTATACACAAATCAATGAAAAGCTGCTGGAAGTGACCCTGAACGGGGAACAGGTGTTTGCCAAAAAAGGCGCGATGATCGCCTATCACGGCGATGTGTTGTTTAGCCGCACCTTTTTGGGCAGCGGCGATGTGCAAGACCTCGCGATGCGCGCCGCCACCAATGAATCCTATGTGCTGATGTTGGCCAAGGGGCGTGGTAGCGTTATTTATGGTTATAACGGCTTGTTCGTGACCATTGTTAAAGTGAATAACGAAACCTTTTACGCCGAAAGCGATACCCTGCTGGCCTATGATGAGCGCCTGCGTACCGGCACCATGTTTTTGGGTAACCAGGGCGGGGTGCAAGGGGTGTTGCGCGGCGCAGTCAGCGGCCAGGGCTTGTTTACCACCACCTTGCAGGGCACCGGCGAGGTGGCCATCCTCTCGGACGGTAACGCCATCGGCCTCGAAGTCACCCCGGACAAACCGGTCTTCGTTGATCCCGATGCCTATATCGGGCACAAGGGCAATTTGAGTTCAAACATTGTGACCGATGTGAATTGGAAATCGTTTATCGGCCAAACATCGGGCGAATCGTATCAAGTTAAATTTACCGGGCAGGGCACGGTCTACATTCAAGCGAGCGAGCGTTAATCATGCATATTTATAACCCATCCAATTTACCCAAAAACGATAGCCTCTCGCGCTTTGCCTTTGTGGTGGACGTGACGCGTGAAATCTATATTCGTAAAGGCAAAATGATCGCCTTTTATGGACAGTTGAAGTTTGATGCGCTGGGCAAAGGCGTGCTTGACATGCTGGCCCGGCATACCTTTAATTCTCCCGCCTATATCAACAACTTCATCATGGCGCATGGGCAGGGCCAGTTGATTTTGGGCGACAATGGCAATGACATTGCCTGCTACGATATCGATGACGCCAACTTAACCGTAAAAGCCAGCCATTTGCTGGGCTTTAGCCAGGATATCGTTTGCCAGGAATCGACCATGCCCGGCTATCTGACCTTGCTGGGCACGGGCAAGGTGATTGCGTCAAGCAATGGCCCGGTGCACTTTATGGAACCGCCATGCCGGGTCGATGAACAAGCGATTTTGGGTTGGGCCGATTGCCCCTGCCCCTCGTTTCGCTATGACTACGAACATGTGCGTGGCGTGATGTCCTTGGCCGGTGCGGTGACGGGTATTACGCTCTCCGGTGAAGAAAAGCAAATTGATTTTACCGGCAAGGGCACGGTGTTGGTTCAGTCGTCCGAGGTGGGCGGCAGCGGCGGGAGCGTTGGCTTGCATCAAATATTGAATCAATTGCCCGGTTTGGGGACGATGGATTTGACGCTATTGCAAAGCAAAATTACCCAGCAAATGAAGCGTTAAGCCGGGCCAGGCCCTGCCTGGTGGCAGGCTTTGATCAAGATTGGGAGCGACAGCGTGAGTTCAATCAATTTTGCGGTGATTCGTTGGTGGGGCTGGCTGGGTTGGCTGTTGGTGGTTTTGCCTGCGCTGACCCAGGCTGCGCCCAAAGGCACGCTGGAACTGGATGCTGCACAGCGTGCCTTTGTGCAGCAGCACCCTGCGCTGCGCTATGCGCCTGAAAAAGACTACGGCCCCTTTGTGTATCTGGATGAAAAAGGGGCGGTGCAGGGCTTGTCGGTGGATTTTTTAAACCTGATCGCGCAAAAAACCGGCTTGCAGGTGCAGGCCATGCCGGCCCGTTCCCTGAGCGAAAACCTGGAACTGGCGAAACGGCGCGAAACCGATATCATTACCTCGCTCAGGCCCAATCCGGAACGCGCCGCCTACCTGGGCTTTACTTCACCCTATGTTTCCATTCCCGCCATTTTGGTGGTGGGTGCCAGCCAGTCGCGCCAAATCGGCCTGGCCGACATGGCGGGCAAGCGGGTGGGGGTGGGCAAGGGCTATGCGGTGGAAGCGCATGTGCGCCAGCATTATCCCAAAGTGCAATGGGTGGCGCTGGCCAGTGACAACGAGGCGTTGCAACAATTGCTGGCCGGGCAGCTTGACGGCTTGGTGGCCGACGTGGCCAGCATCCATTTCATTGCCCGGCAAAGTGGCAAGCCGCCGATTGTGATGGCGGCGCGGGTCGGCTTTGACTACCCGCTCAGCTTTGCCTGGCGCAACGACTGGCCCGAATTGGGCCGGGTGTTGCAAAGCGGCTTGCAGGCCATTTCCCTGGCAGAGCGCGAGAAATTGATCACGCGCTGGATGCCCGATGAAACCGATGGCGGCGGGCGTAATGAGGGCGTGTATCTGGCCATCATTGGTGTGCTGCTGCTGGGGGCGGCAGCCGGTGCGCTCACGCTGTACCGCAAGAGAGGCAGGGCGCAATAGATGGCCAGCGATTTTGCCGGCGACAGTGGCCACCCGCTACCCGGGGTGCGCTATCAGGATTTGGCCGCGCTGGGCGTGGCCAGCTTTGTCCTGGCCTGCGCCTGCCTGTACTTAAACCGCCAGCCCAACAGCCTGGCCGATTTGTGGCTGGCCGATGTGCTGTGTGCGGTGGCGCTACTGGGTTACCGGCGCAGCCAGTGGCCTTTAATTTTGGTTTGTTGCGGCGCTGCCGAAGGCTTGGCGCGCCTTGCTTTTGGCTTTGCGCCGGGTTTGGCGCTGGTGCTGGTGTCGGTGCATCTGCTGCAAAGCGTGCTGGCCTGGGCCTTGCTGGCGCGTTCCGGGCTGGCCCTGCATTTTGACGAGCAACCCGCCAGCACGCTGCAACTGATCCTGCTGTGTATCAGCTTGCCGCCCTTTGTCGGCGCGGCTTACGAGGCGGCGCTGCTGGCCTTTATGATGCAGGAACACTTTGCGCAACACATGCTGGCGGCGTATCTCGGCTCGGCCATTGGCAACACCATTTTCATGCCGCTGCTGTTGTTACTGCGGCGTGCCAGCCTGCGCCAGCATCTGGCCAACATACATTGGGTGCAACTTGCCACCCTTGGCGCGCTGTCGCTGGCGCTGACCCTGCTTGCTCAGTTGTACCTGGCTTACCCCTTCATCTACTCCACCGCCATGCTCATTGGCTCGGCCCTGGTGTTGACGATGACGGAATTGGCGGTGGTGCTCTTTCTCACCGGGTTTGTCAGTTGCGCCATGCTCGCGTTCGGCGGTTTTTTGCCGATGCCGATGACGCATTTCTGGCAAATCGGCTTGATTTATCTGCCCCTGTACATGGTCTTGGTGCCGCCTTTTTTGTTGGCCGCCAGCCTGAACCAAGCCCGCCAGCGCGAGCAGGCGCGGCGTGCGGCGGCCGATAAAATGGAAGCCATTTTGCGCTATGCCGCCGAAGCCATCATTACCAGCGACGAAGAGGGAAGGATTGAATCGTTTAACCAGGCGGCGGAACAAATCTACCAATGGCCCGAGCAAGAGGCGCTGGGGCAAAACCTGGCGCAGTTATCCAGCCTGCATTTGCCGCTGGTACAACTGGCGCAATACCAAAATTGCGAAGTGGAACAGGTGCGGCGCGACGGTGGGCACTTTGCGGCAGAAATCATGACCAGCAGCTTTGAAGTGGCGGGCACACGCAAATGGATTACGATTGTGCGCGACATTACCGAACGCAAACGCATGGATCAACTGAAAAATGATTTTGTCTCGACCGTGAGCCACGAGTTGCGCACCCCGCTGACCTCGATTCGCGGTGCGCTGGGCTTGCTGGCGGGCGGGGTGGCTGGCCCCTTGCCGGAGCAGGCGATGAAGCTGGTGCAAATCAGTTACAACGGCAGCGAACGCTTAAGCCGCCTGATCAATGATTTGCTCGACATGCAAAAATTGGAAGCCGGTAAAATGGATTTCAATTTTGCTGCCCACCCGCTGGCGGGCTTGTTGCAAGATGCGGTGAGTGCGATTCAAAGTTATGCCAGCCAATACCGGGTAGAGGTGCGCTTGCCCGCCGTTTTGCCGGATTTGATGTTATGGGTTGATGCCGACCGGATGCAACAGGTATTGAATAATTTACTCTCCAATGCCTGCAAGTTTTCTCCGGCGCAAGGTGTGGTGGACGTGGTGCTGTCCACCGAAAAAAATCCCGAAAATGAAGAAAATCGGGTGCGCATTGCCATTGTTGACCATGGCCCTGGCATCAAGGAAGACTTTAAGCTGCGCATGTTTCAAAAATTCTCGCAATCGGATTCCTCCGATACCAAGGCCAAGGGCGGAACCGGTTTGGGTTTGTCAATAGCCAAAGTCATTGTCGAGCAAATGAATGGTAAGTTGACGTATCATTCTGAAGCGGGTTGCGAACCGGGTTGCGGGACGAGCTTTTATATCGATTTGCCCATCCATCAAGACTGAACCATTTGCATGATTTCCGCCGGCGAGCGCTCGGCCTTGAGCAGCGCCGCCATCTGTTTCATCGGTGCATCCAGATGTGAAAACATGGCGAAATAGCCTTCGCATAAATAGTTCAGGCCGGCTTCGCCATCGCGGCTTTTAATAATGCGGTCTTTCGGGCAACCGCCGTTGCAGGCAAAGCGCACCGGACATTCGCGGCACTGGCGTGGCAGGCTGTCGCGCTTGGCGTTGCCAAATGCCTGCTGCTGCGGCAAAAACGCCAGCTCGCCCAGCGTGCGTTGATTGATATTGCCCAGCAAATGGCGCGGCTCGACAAAATGGTCGCAAGAATACACGTCGCCATTATGTTCCATTGCCAGCGCATTGCCGCAGGTTTCGGCGAACACACACAGGCTGGCCGCATCGCCCAACCAAATACCCAGCGCAATATCAAACATTTGCACAAACACCTTCCCTACATCACGGCGCACCCATTCTTCAAATACAGCAATGTGAAAGTCGCCAAACTGTTTGGCCGTTACCGAGCGTTTTGTTACGCTGCTGCCAAATTGAATGCCGCCGACGTTGGGACGGCCGGCGTCCCGGCGTTCCACAATCGGGATGAACTGGATAAATTCACCCTTGGCCACA
>CAMBDR010000307.1 GCA_945864765.1 Janthinobacterium lividum
GGGCTATGTCGAAATCATCAAAAATTATCCCGATATCGCACAGGCGCTGAGCTTGCCCAAAGTGACGCTGTATTTTGATGACGGACGGCGCTGGCTGCGCAATCATCATACCGAAAAGTTTGACTTCATCGTCATGAATACCACCTACCACTGGCGCAGCAACGCCACCAATTTATTGTCACGGGAGTTTTTGGAATTAATCAAAAGCCATTTGAATCCGGGCGGCGTGGTCTACTACAACACCACCGATTCGCGCTATGTGGTGCATACGGCGGCGCATGTGTTCCCGCATGTAACGATGTACCGTAATTTCGTGGCCGCCAGTGATGCGCCATTCGATATGACACCAGAAGAAAAACGTGCCAACCTGTTGCAATTCAAATTGCCCGATGGTTCGCCCCTGTTTGAGCGTGACGCCAAACATCGCGCCAAGTTGGAAGAATTGGTGAAGTATCGCTTTCCGGAATTGCATGAGAGCATTTTGAAAGAACCCGGTTTGATGGTGGTAACCGATGACAATATGGCAGTCGAATATAAACTGAAATGAGGTAGATGTGGCTGATCAAGATCTTGCGCGTTTAAAAATAGACCGAAGCAAAACCGGCTTACGTGTTTCGCGCCGTAAGCGTTGGCCGTGGGTGGTGGCGGTGCTGGTGCTGGCGGGCGCTAGCTGGCTGGGAATCCGTGCGCGCAATGCGGCACCGGAGGTGGAAACGGCGAATGTGCGGCTAAGCTACCCGGCACAAAGTTTAACGGTGTTAAATGCCACCGGTTATGCGGTGGCGCAGCGCAAGGCTTCGCTCTCATCCAAGGCCACCGGGCGTTTGGAATGGTTGGGCGTGTTGGAGGGCAGCCGCGTGAAACAGGGTGAAGTCATCGCGCGCCTGGAAAACCGCGATGTCAGTGCCAGTTTGCAGCAAGCCAGCGCGAATGTGCAAGTGGCGCAAGCCAACCTGGAGCAAGGCCAGGCCGAATTACTCGATGCCGAACGCGCCTTTAACCGCTCTCAACAGTTATTGGCGCAAAAGTTTATTGCCAATGCCAGCCACGACATCGTAGAAGCGCGCCTCTCGCGGGCCAAAGCGGGCATTAGCAGCTTGCGTGCGGCCATTGTTGCGGCAAAGGCGAATCGTCAGGTGGCACAGGTGGCGCTGGAACAAACCGAAATCCACGCCCCGTTTGATGGCGTGATTTTGACCAAGAACGCCAATGTGGGCGACAATATCACGCCCTTTTCTTCCGCCGCCGATAGCAAGGGCGCGGTGGTGACGATTGCCGATATGGCGACGCTGGAAGTGGAAGCTGATGTGTCCGAGTCCTCGCTGGCCAAAATCAAGCCCGACCAACCTTGTGAAATCCAGTTTGATGCTTATCCCGACCTGCGTTTGGCGGGCGTGGTCTCACGCATGGTGCCTACGCTGGATCGTGCCAAGGCCACGCTATTGGTAAAAGTGCGTTTTGTCGATCATGACCCACGGGTGTTGCCGGACATGAGCGCCAAAGTGGCTTTTTTGAGCCGCAGCTTGACCCCGGCGGATAAACAGGCTTATATCAGCGTGCCTGCCAATGCCATTGCCCAGCGTGGCAAGCAAGCGATGGTGTTTGTGTTGCAGGGCGATAAAGTGCAGGCGGTTGCTGTCACCCCAGGCCGTAATGAAAATGAAACCGTGGAAGTGCAGGGCGCAAAGCTGAAAGTGGGCGACAAAGTGGTGCTCAAACCCGGCCCGGCATTGCAAGATGGCAGCGCGGTGCGTAGTAGCAACGCCAGTGCCAACGCCAAACCGGCGGCCTGATATGGAAAACGCAGAAAGTCAGTCCGGCCAGACTCCCTTGGTAGAAATCCTGCATTTGGTTAAATCCTACCATCGCGGTGGGCAGCGGGTGGAAGTGTTGACCGATATCAGCTTGAATATCGCAGCGGGCGATTTCACCGCCTTGATGGGGCCGTCCGGCTCGGGCAAGAGCACCTTGCTCAACCTGATTGCCGGTATTGATCAACCCGACAGCGGCATCTTGCGCATTGACGGGCTGGACATTACCCATTTATCGCAAACCGATTTGGCCGCATGGCGCGCGGCCAATGTGGGCTTTATTTTTCAGTTTTATAATCTGATGCCCGGTCTCACCGCCTATGAAAATGTCGAATTGCCGCTGTTATTAAGCAATCTGTCGCGCCGCGAACGGCGGGAGCGGGTGGAAATGACGTTGGAAATGGTCAACCTGTCCGACCGTATGGATCACACCCCAAACGAACTTTCGGGCGGCCAGCAGCAACGGGTGGCGATTGCGCGTGCGATTGTGAGTGACCCGACCATTATCGTGGCCGATGAACCCACGGGCGACCTGGATCGTCACTCGGCTGAAGAAATTCTCGCCATGATGAACCGTTTGAATCGTGAAATGGGTAAAACCATCATCATGGTCACGCATGACGCGCATGCCGCGCAGCAAGCGCGCAGCACCATCTACCTGGACAAGGGCGAGTTGCGCACATCTGCCTCTGCGCAGGCAGATGCACCCGTGCGCGCAGCCGGGCCCGCTACGCCTGCTGCGCCCACTGCGCAGAATCAGGGTGCATGATGTATTTGCTCAAGCTGATCACCAAAAACACCCTGCGCCACCCCTTGCGCACCACGCTCACGCTATTGGGTTTGGTGATCGCCATTTTTGCCTTTGGATTTTTGCAAACCGTGGTCAACGCCTGGTATGCCGGGGCCAATGCCGCTTCGGCCACCACCTTGGTCACGCGCAATGCCACCTCGCTGGTGTTTTCCTTGCCGATTTCGTATGGCGCAAAAATTCGCGCGGTCGATGGGGTTGAAGGGGTGGGCAATGCCAACTGGTTTGGCGGTATTTATCAAGACCCAAAAAATTTCTTCGCCCAGTTTGCCATTTCCGGGGCCAGTTATTTGGATATCTACCCCGATTATTTACTGCCACCCGAACAGCGCGCCGCTTTTTTGCGCGACCGCAAGGGCTGTATCGTCGGGCGCAAATTGGCGGATCAATTTGGCTTTAAAGTGGGCGATGTGGTGCCTTTGCGCGGCACCATCTTTCCCGGTAATTGGGAATTTGTGGTGCGCGGCATTTACGATGGCAAACAGCCCACCACCAATACCTCGCAATTCTTTTTCCATTGGGATTATCTGAACGAGACCTTGAGCAAAACCGCCAAGCGGCGCGCCAATTTTACGGGCGTGTTCGTGATTAAAATCAAGCATGCCAATGATGCGGCCAGCGTCTCCAATGAGGTCGATGCGCTGTTTAAAAATTCTTTGGCCGAAACTCTGACCGAAACCGAAAAAGCCTTTCAACTGGGCTTTGTCTCGATGTCGGAAGCGATTGTGGCGGCCATACGCGTGGTTTCGCTGGTGGTGATTGTGATTATTGTGGCGGTCATGGCCAACACCATGGCCATGAGCGCGCGCGAGCGTATGGGTGAATACGCGACCCTCAAAGCGCTGGGTTTTGGGCCGGGTTTTTTGGCGGGCTTAATTTTGGGCGAATCGATCTTCTTATCCCTGGTGGGTGGCTTGATCGGTGTGATAGGCTTATTTCCGGCGGCCAAATTGTTCAGTTCAGCGGTGGGTACGGTGTTCCCGGTATTTGAGGTGGACCCCGAGACCGCTTTGTGGCAGATGGCGGCGGCACTGGGCATCGGGGTGTTAGCCGCCTTGCTGCCTACCGCGCGAGCAGTGCAAGTAAATATTGTGGAAGGGTTGCGCAGTATTGCTTAAGCGCTCAGGGGCTTAATCGATAAAGGCTGCGCATCAATCAAAATCATGGCGATTCCATTTAACTATATTGCAAAAAATCTGTGGGCGCGGCGCTTAACCACGCTACTCACCGCCTCTGGCCTGGCCCTGGTGGTCTTCGTGTTTGCCACCGTGCTGATGCTGGACGCCGGTTTGCGCGCCACCCTGGTGACTACGGGTGAATACAATAACGTCATTATCATCCGCCGTTCGGCCGAAACCGAAGTGCAAAGCACCATCACGCGCAGCCAGGCCACGATTGCCGCCAGCCATGGTGCGGTGGCGTTTGATGGTGCGGGCCAACCATGGGTATCGAAAGAAACCGTGGTTTTGATTTCGCTCAATAAACGCGGCAATGCCAAACCCTCGAATGTGGTGATACGCGGCGTAGCGGGTAGCGTGCTGGGTTTGCGGCCCCAGGTAAAATTAAGCGCTGGCCGCATGTTTCGGCCTGGTTCTTCTGAAATTATTGCCGGTGCCAGTATTGCGCGTCGTTTTGTGGGAGCAGGTTTGGGTGAGAAATTACGTTTTGGCCAGCGTGAATGGACGGTAGTGGGTTTGTTTGATGCCAACAACAGCGGTTTTGATTCCGAGATTTGGGGCGATGCCGAACAGTTATTGCAAGCGTTTCGACGACCGGTGTATTCGGCCATGGTGGTGCGCCTGTCCGACCCGGCGCGCTTTGATGACTATAAGCGTGATATCGAAGCCGATCCACGGTTAAGCCTGGAAGCCAAGCGTGAGCAAGTGTTTTATAGCGATCAATCGCGCGCCCTGTCGTATTTCATCAAAATTTTGGGCACCGTGTTGTCGGCGGTGTTTTCGATTGGTGCCATGATTGGTGCGGCTATCACCATGTATGGTTCGGTGGCCAACCGGGTCGGCGAAATCGGCACCTTGCGCGCTTTGGGTTTTACGCAGTTCAATATTTTGCTGGCGTTTTTGACCGAATCGATGTTGCTGGCCCTGGTCGGCGGCGCGCTCGGTTTGTTTTTTGCCTCATTTATGCAATTGTTTTCCTTTTCCACCACCAATTTCCAATCGTTTTCCGAATTGGCGTTTGGTTTTGAATTGAATCCCTTTATTGTGTTCAGTTCGATTGTGTTTTCTGTGGTGATGGGCATGGTGGGCGGTTTGTTGCCCGCCTGGCGCGCCGCGCGCTTAAAAATTGTGGATGCATTGCGGGAGGCGCATTAATACGGTGGTATCCTCATTACCTGGGTGATTGGGTCTGATGACGTTGGGTCTGATGGCGTAGTGCTGCAAGTTCGATTGGGAGGTGGCAAATGGCAAGTAAAATTGGCGATTTATTGGACGGCTTGGAGTTATTTCGTGAATTTGCCTATCCTGAGCTGGAAATCATTGGGCGTTACCTGACGCTGGAAGACGCAGAAGAAGGTAAAGTGATTTTTAAAGAAGGCGACCCCGGCAATTTTATGATGATTTTGACGGAGGGGCGGGTCAATATCTTGAAACATAGCGACGAAGGTGAACAATTATTAGCCTGTGAAGTGCCGGGCCGGGTGATTGGTGAAATGGCTTTGCTCGATCATGAGCGCCGTTCAGCAACTTGCGTCGCCGACATTGATTGTGAAATGTTGACCTTTACACAGACCAATTTGAAGCGACTGGCGAATGATAATCCGGCAGTGGCTTATCATTTTATGTATTCTTTGGCCGGATTGATATCGCGCCGACTACGTCGCACTTCTGGCATTGTGGCGGACTTTTTGGGACATTGATGCGCCAGGGAATTGCCGCATTACAAGATATGCTCTACGGCAATATGTGGTATATGAAATGATGAGTGGATTTCGTGGTTGCCATGTGGCATCATTCACCTGTCTCCACTATTCTCTCTCCAAGAAATAGTATTAAGCCCACCAAGTAGTGGGCTTTTTTTTATCCCGGTTTTTTATCGGTGCCCGCCGGGAGAATTTTTCGACGCCGCAAGCCCTTACAACCAGAGCTGCCGGGCAATGCCCCATGCTTGCTGAAACAGGTGAAAAAGATATGAAGACCAAACCAATGGACAACCCCGCAGCCAACCCCGCAGCCAACCCCGCAGCCAATCAAACAGGCAGCCAGCGCGACACCACACCGACGCGCATCAACAATGCCGGACTGGTGCTCTTGCAGGGATTTTTCCCGCCGCTGTTCACGCGCCTGGGTTTGCTTGAGAATAAGCAGTTCGTTAGTGACAGCGCCCAACGGCGCGCCGTGCATTGCCTTCAGTTTTTAGCCAGCGGACGCGATGCAGCGCCGGA
>CAMBDR010000308.1 GCA_945864765.1 Janthinobacterium lividum
TGTAAGGCGGCGGTGTGGCTCAGTGCCAGCAAGCCAAACGATAAAATGGTACTCAAGGCCGATAAGCCGACCGCCAGCCACGGCGTGCTGTCGCGCCGGTCCGGGTGTTCTTGCATACAAATACCGTAATCCACGCCCACGCTCAATAACAGCATCAAGGCCAGCACATGGAATAGTTGCAGGCTTTGCCCCAGCCAGCCCAGCAGCGCCAGCGTGGCGACACTGGCCAGCAGACCCGGTAGCAACACGCGCCAGGCATGGCGGCGGTAGCGTGGCAACAGCATCAGCCATACCACCGCATAAGCGACCAATACCACCCAGCCCATGTTTTGCCGGTAGCGCCCCAAAACGGAAGAAATTTCACTCACTTTATCAACCCATTGCACCCCCGCCATACCCTGTGCAGTGCGCTGCAAGAGCGGTAGGGCAGTGCGTTGCATGCCGCGTAGCGCGACGATGCTGGCGTATTGATCGGGTTGATCGGGTTGAGCGGATTGATCGGCTTGCGCGCTTTGAGCGGGGCCGATTTTGCCCAGCCATAGATGCCGCCAAGGTTCACTGGCGCTGCTGCGCATGAATTGCTCGGGTGTGAGGGCCTGATTTTGCGCCAGCAAAGCCTGGCGGGTACGCAGAACCCAGGCCGCATCTTGCTCGGTGGCCAGCGCGACATCGGCCAAGGGGCCGGTTTGGCTTAATAATTTGCTGGCGACCAGTTCGCGCCGCATGGCTTGCCGTTGTTGCGAAGGCACCCAGTTGGAAATGGCCTGATAAGCGCTGATCTGGCGCTGGCTGATGAGTTGATCCAGTTGTTGCTTTAATCCTTCTTCGCGCTGCAATAGCTGTTCGCTGCTGTTGGCGCGTACCAGAAAATATTGGACCGGGGTGGCGGCATCGAGTAATTTGCCGAGCTTGATTTGATCGGCCAACAACTGCGCCGGAGGGGATTGCAGCGCGCGGATGTCGTCATTCACCCCCAACCGGGCGATGCCTGCCAGGGCCGACAAGCTTAAAGCAGCGAAGAAAAGCCAGATAGCCGGCCGGCCTGTCCAACCCCGCCAACCCTGCCAACCCTGCCAACTCGGCCAGCGCGGCCAATTGAGTAAGGCCCGGCCATACACTTGCGCCAATTTACTGCTTCTTAAAATGGCAGCGGGGTGGGGAGACGAGGTGCCTGATGAGCTGCCACCCTTCAATAACCAGGGAAACCAGCACCATACCGTGAGCCAGGCAAAGATCAAACCGAGGGCCGAAAATACCGCCATTTGGCGCAGGCCCGGGAAGGGCGTGAGTGCCAGCCCAAGGTAGCCGGCAACGGTGGTGAGCAGCGTCAGCAATAAACCGGGCAGCAGGCGGCGGATCAAACTGGCGGATGCGATGGCGGGGTCGGCACTCAAGCGGTTGCACAGAAAATAAATGCCATAATCTTGCGCCACCCCGATCAGGCTGGCACCGAACACCAACGTCATCAGGTGGATGCGATCAAAGATTAATATGCTCACCGAGAGCGCGCCCAAAAAGCCGACGCCAATCGATAGCAAAATCATGCCAATCGGCTTGAGCGAATGAAAACTGAACCACATCATCAGCACAATCCCAAGCAGGGAACCGATGCCGATGGTGGAAACTTCATGGCTTGCTTGCTGGCCCGCCGCGCCCGCGTGCAGGATGACGCCAGCGCTAATGACTTCAACCGATTGGCCGGGCGTTGAAGTGCCAAGCGCACGCGCAGCATGGGCGGCCTGGGTCAACAAGGGCAGCACGGTTTCTTGCGTGGCCAGGGAAAATGCGGCTTGTTTTAAGGTCAGCGGCAACAGCACATATTGGTGGTGGGCATCGACTTTTGGGTTGGCGACAAATAATTCGCCATCGCGTGGCCGTACCGGGGTTTCTTGCGCGCGCTCTTGCACCCAGGTGGAAAACAAATCAAAGGGGTCTTCCTGAAATGAGCCAAGCTTGGGGCCGGAAAAAGCGGAATAGAGCTTACTGAGCGCCTTGTCGCGCCAAAATGCGCTATCTTCCCGGCGCAATTGGGCTTCGTCCTGGGCGCTGATCAAGCTCAAACGATGGTTTTGAAACAGCGCCAGCCAGTCGTTTTGGGTGCTTTCGCCCAGAGTCGTGGCTTGCAGTAAATCCGGGCGCTGCGCCAGCACTTTGCGGTAGGCGGTGGCTGCGCGTTTGGCTTGTTCCCAATCCTTGGCACCGATCAACACCACCACCCGCTGCTGCGCCGCATCCACCATATGATTAAACGATTGTTGCAGCACCGGGTCGCGCTGTTGCACTGGCAGTAGCGCCAGGATATCGGTATCGGGCGTGATGCGTTGGCCCAGCCAGAGCCAGCCGTTATGCGCGAGCAACAGGCAAACCAGTAGCGCCCAAACCCATGCCAGCCGGGTTTGTTGTACCTCCAACTTGTCCACCGTTTTCAAAATGCCGCCGCGTCATCGGGCGTGATTGCGGTTTCGCCCGTTTTGATGTCAGAAAACACGATCTCGGTGCGGTCACCATTGCCATCGACCATGGTCAAGCTTTTAACATAGGCGTCACCGGTCAAACTGATTTTGCCGATGGTTTTGGCCAACACCGCCTGGCGTGCCGTTAATTCGACCCGCCAACTGTCGCCCTTCGGGTTCAAGCCGCCATTGACTTCAAACAGGCTGTCGAGCTGGGCGAAATCACCGGCCAATAAGGAAAACATCACGCCATTGATGATGCGTACCGTTGGCTCTTTATTGGCATCCAGGCGCACGCCGACTTTGTCGCCTTGCATTTGCACGATTTCATCCCGCGTTAAACGCAAGGTGTTGGCGAACGGTTTCAAGGTGCGCCAGACCACGCCTTTGCCCACCACCACACAAAAGCGCCCATGCGAAGCCAGCGGCTTCTTAAAGCCGGCCAATTGTTTGCTTTGCTCAAAGCGGCCACACAGAACATGGGGCTTGTCGAGTTTTGCTTGCACCGCCTGAATGGTCGGATTGGTGGTCGGATTGGTGGCTGGATTGGCGGCGGCATTGGCACCAGCGCTAACGCTGGCAGAGCCGATGATCAGCGCGCAGGCTAAAAAAAGTCGCTTCATTGGATTCATTGGATTCATTGAATATTTACTCCCAGTTTTTCAAACAAGATCGGCGGCGAGTTAAAACACATCTCGCCACTGGCCATATCCACCGCCACCTGGGTGGTGCTGGCGCGGGTTAAGCGTTTGCCGCTGGCCGCATCACTGATCAAATAGTCGATTTTGAGACGATTTTCCCATTCGATAATTTCGGCGCGCAAACGCAGGCGCTGGGCAAAGCGGGCAGAGCTGACATAGCGCACTTGCAGGTCAATAATCGGCCAGGCGTAGCCGGAATCCTTCATTTGCACATAGTTGTAATCGATTTGATCGAGTAAGGCGCAGCGCACAATTTCCAGATATTTGACGTAATTGCCATGCCAGACGATTTCCATTGGGTCAAGCTCAAAAAACTGGACCTGGATTTCGGTTTCCGCAATCCAGCGCCCCGGTGCTTTGACGCGGTGCGGGTTTTTTTCAGGGTGGGGGCTATTCATATAAACTCCAGGCCTGGCTTTCGATACGCTGCAACATCAGGCGCAGGTCGGGTTCGAGGCGGCGGTCTTCTTGCACTGGCGCGATGTCGGTGTTGAGTTGTTCCAGCATTGCCAGCAAGGGTTGCGGCGGTACACTGGCGTTGACCTGGCAGCGTAACCATACCCCTTGCCGCACGCTGATCAACAGGGCAGCGGCGACTTGTTCGGTTAATTCCAGCACGCGCAGGCAATCGCGTGCGGCAATCGTGCCCATGCTGACTTTATCCTGGTTATGGCACTCGGTGGAGCGCGAAAATACCGAGGCCGGCATGGTCAGTTTCAAGGCTTCGGCAGTCCAGGCCGAGGCGCTGATTTGTAGCGCTTTCAAACCATGGTTGATGGCCGCACGCGGCCCTTGCATACCCGATAAATTGGCGGGCAAGCCGTGGTTATAACGGCTATCGACCAATAAGGCCATTTGTCGATCCAGTAAATCGGCCAGATTGGCCACCGCGTTTTTCATGCTGTCCATGGCAAAGGCGATATGGCCACCATAAAAATGGCCGCCGTGCAAAACGCGCTCTGCTTCGGCGTCGATGATGGGGTTGTCGTTGGCGCTGTTGAGTTCATTTTCTATCGATTGCCGAAAAAATGGCAGGGCGTCGGCCAAGACCCCGATCACATGGGGTGCGCAGCGGATCGAGTAGCGGTCTTGCAAGCGTTTGCCATTGCGCTCGGCCTGGCCGCAGGCGAGGTCCTGGCGCAACCAGGCCGCGACGTTTTGCATGGCCGGATGCGGTTTGACCGAGAATAAGGTTTCGTCAAAATGGTGGGCATTGCCATCCAGCGCAAACGAGGCCAGCGCGGTGATGCGGGTACACAGCTTGACCAGATAGGCGGCGCGATCATGCGCCAGGCAGGCCAGTGCTGTCATGACGGCGGTGCCATTCATAATCGCCAGACCTTCTTTGGGGCGCAAACGGATCGGCACGATGCCCGCTTCTTGCAAGGCTTGTGCGGCCGTTAGTTGTTGGCCGGCGCGCCAGACTTCGCGCTCGCCACATAATACCGCCGCCAAATAAGAGAGCGGGGTTAAATCGCCACTGGCCCCGACCGAGCCTTCCGAGGGAATCAGGGGCAGGATATCGGCTTGCAGCAAGCGCACAATTTGTTCCAGCAACAGCACGCCAACGCCGGAAAAACCTTTGGCTAACGAGGCCAGCCGTACTGCCATCACGGCGCGGGTTTGTGGCGGGCTCAAGTGTTGGCCCAGGCCGCAGCCGTGATAGGTGTATAGGTGGCGCGGCAATTCAGCCACCAGTTCGGGCGGCACCGTGACGGTGCAGGAATCGCCATAGCCGGTGGTGACGCCGTAAATGGTGCCATCTTCGCGCAGCAGGCGATCCAGAAAATCGGCCCCGCGTGCAATGAAGGCGCGAAATTGCGGGTCGGGTGCGAGCGTGGCCGTGGCGCGACCATGGGCCAGATCGACGATATCTTCGATGCTGAGGCGACGGCGTTCAAATTCAATCACCCGTTGCGAGCTTGCAGCGGAGTGAGCAGCGCCATGGGCGGCGGCGGTGTTGGCGGTATGGGCGGTGTTATTGGGGGGCATCGACAGGTTCCAGATGGGGTGTTTGCCAAAAATCATAAAAGTTAAACCATTGCAGCGGTGTGCGCAAGCAAAAATATTCCAGTTTGGCGGCATAGGCGGCGGCCAGTTCGGCCAGCACGGCATCGCGCCCTTTGCGCGGCAATTTTACGCTTTCGCGCAGTAATTCAAAATGCACTTCGGAATGCTGCTCGTGGCGCATCGAAAACAGGCAATACAATGGACAGTGCAAAATCGCGGCCAATACATACGGCCCGACCGGAAAGGCGGCGTTTTGGCCCAGAAAGCGCGCCATGGCCACGCGCGGGCGGGCGGCCACGGGCACGCGGTCGGCGGCGATGACAATAAAGCCGCCTTGCTGCACTTTTTCATTGAGTAACATGGCGGTGGCCGGGGTCATTTCGGTCACCTGCAATAAATCCAGTTGGCTGCGCGGGTCAAGTTGTGCCAGCATGCGATTAAACGCCGGTGCATGGCGGGTATGCACCAACACCGTGAGTTTCAGGCCTGCCTGTTGCAGCGACAGCACCCGGCATAATTCCAGATTGCCCAGGTGGGAACACAGCAAGACTGCGCCTTGGCCGCGTTGGATTAATTCGAGCATCGGTGCCAGCCCAAAAAATTGCACATCGGCGACCGGAAACAAGCCGCCCCAGAGTAACATTTTGTCGAGTATGGTTTCGGCAAAGGCGGCAAAATGGCGTAAGATGCCGCGCCAACTGCAATCAATCAGGCTGGCTGGTGTGGTGTCGGCCGCTGTGGTGTGCGCCGCTGTTGTGTGCGCCGCTGTGGTGTGCGCAACACGTTGTAAATACTTGGCCGAAGCCCGGCGCGCCGCACCTTGGCTCAGTACATACCATAGCAAGACCGGGTACAGC
>CAMBDR010000309.1 GCA_945864765.1 Janthinobacterium lividum
TGCTTCCACCTTGAAGCCGGAAGTGGTGTCCGGGCTGGATATTTTGATCGTGCGCGAATTGACGGGTGATATCTATTTTGGCCAGCCACGCGGTGTGCGCATTTGCCCGGATGGCCCGTTTCAGGGCCAACGCGAAGGTTTTGATACCATGCGCTATGCCGAAGGTGAAATTCGCCGGATTGCGCATGTGGCATTTCAAGCCGCGCAAAAGCGTAGCGGTCGCTTAACCAGTGTCGATAAAGCCAATGTCCTGGAAACCTTCCAGTTCTGGAAAGAAATTGTGATTGATGTGCATCGTGACTATCCCGATGTTGCGCTCGACCACATGTATGTCGATAACGCTGCCATGCAATTGGTGCGCGCGCCGAAAAAATTTGACGTGGTGGTGACGGGCAATATGTTTGGTGACATTTTGTCGGATGCCGCTGCGATGCTGACGGGCTCCATCGGCATGTTGCCCTCCGCATCGCTCGACGCCAACAACAAAGGCTTGTACGAGCCTTCGCATGGCTCGGCTCCGGATATCGCAGGCAAGGGCATTGCCAACCCATTGGCGACGATTTTATCGACCGCCATGATGTTGCGCTTTAGCCTGAATAAACCGGAGCAGGCGGCCCGGATTGAAGCTGCGGTGCAAAAAGTATTACAGCAAGGCCTGCGCACTGCCGATATCTTTGAAGCCGGGACTGAAAAAGTCTCAACCTCACAAATGGGTGAGGCGGTCTTGCGCGCTTTGCCGACATAAGTTGATGCCCGGTTTGCGCCGGGTTGGGGCATCATTTGATGCGCATTTGATGCCGCATTTGATGCAAATTGTAGTGTCACTTTTTAGGGAGTCATGATGAAATTGGTAGGCCTGGTAGGTTGGCGCGGTATGGTTGGTTCAGTCTTGATGCAACGCATGCAAGACGAGGGCGACTTCGCGCACATTGATGCGATGTTTTTTTCCACCTCGAATGTGGGCGGTAAAGCACCTGCTTTTGCCAACACGGAAACGACATTGCAAGACGCCAAAGACATTACTACCCTGAAAAAATGCGACATGATTATTACCTGCCAGGGCGGTGATTACACCAGCGAAATTTACCCGCAATTGCGCGCCGCTGGCTGGGATGGTTACTGGATCGATGCCGCATCCACCCTGCGCATGGCTGATGACGCCATCATCGTGCTCGACCCGGTGAATTTGCAGGTCATCAAATCGGCGTTGAGCCGTGGTGTAAAAGATTATATCGGTGGCAATTGCACGGTTTCATGCATGATGATGGGGCTGGGCGGTTTATTTCAGCACGACTTGATCGACTGGATCACGTCCATGACCTATCAGGCCGCTTCCGGTGGTGGCGCGCAGCATATGCGTGAATTGTTAACCCAGTTTGGCTCGGTTCATGCCGAAGTGGCGGATTTGTTGGCCGATCCGGCTTCTGCAATTTTGGAAATCGACCGCAAAGTGCTGGCAAAACAACACAATTTCGAAGCGGGCGAAATCAAGCAATTTGGCGTACCACTGGCAGGCAATTTGATTCCATGGATCGATAAAGATCTGGGCAACGGACAATCGAAAGAAGAATGGAAAGCCGGGGTGGAAGCCAACAAGATTTTGGGCCGTAGTGGCAACCCGATTCCGGTCGATGGCCTGTGTGTGCGGGTGGGTGCAATGCGTTGCCACTCACAAGCTTTAACAATCAAGTTGAAAAAAGATGTGCCACTTGATGAAATTCAGGACATAATAGCAAGTAATAACCAGTGGGTGAAAGTGGTTGCGAATAATCGGGAAGCGTCGATGCAACAATTATCACCCGCTGCGGTCACTGGCAGTTTGAATATTCCGGTCGGTCGCTTGCGTAAAATGCAAATGGGCGGTGAATATTTATCGGCCTTTACGGTCGGTGATCAATTGCTGTGGGGGGCTGCCGAACCCTTGCGCCGTATGCTTCGTATTATTTTAGAAAAATAGTCAGCACGCTTTTCCGTTGTCATCATGCAACGCATAGACACTGAGTCTTATCGCTAAGTTGGGCTCAGTGTGTTTTTGGCATGGATTTCTGCGGGTTCAGCTTGCATGACCCGTGCCATTAATGATATGTTGAATGTTCCGGCAAATATAATGATCGGATACGTGTCTGTTTTTTTGTTAACTGAACTCATCCATGCCACCTAAAATGCCTTTAACCACTCGCCCCTCGTCTTTTTCCCTAAGCTTAAAAACGCTTAGTGCCTCGGTTGCCTGTGCAGTGTTGATGTTGTCCAATGCCCACGCTGCGGGTTTGGGCAAGCTCACAGTGTTATCTTCTCTTGGCCAGCCGCTGCGGGCCGAAATCGAATTGACTTCGGTGGCACCGGATGAAGCCGGGGTACTGGTTGCCAAGCTGGCTTCGGCCGAAGCTTTCCGCCAGGTCAATATCGATTTCAATCCGGCTCTGCTATCACTGCGCTTTGCAGTTGATCAGCGTGGCGGACGCCAATTTATCAACGTCAGCTCAGCCCAACCGATCAACGAACCGTTCGTTGACATGTTGCTGGAGTTGAGCTGGAATGGGGGGCGCATTGTACGGGAATACACTTTCCTGCTTGACCCTGCCGATTTGAAAAATTCACAGTCGGCGCAAGTTGCGGCACCATTTGACGTGCCAGCGCTGGGCAAGCCGCCCGCAGCGGCGGCGGCAGCGGGTAGCGAGCAAATTGCCGATGCCAAAGCACGCCCTGGCCGACCAGGCAAACCGGTCAAAATTCCCAAGATCAAGCCAGAGCCAGAGGCCAAACCTGAGCCAGAGGCCAAGCCAGAATCGCCAGCAGGTGCCGATGCGGGAGCCTCAAGCTATACCGTGAAGCCGGGCGACACCCTGGGCCGCATCGCTGGTAAAATGCGCGCCAGTGGCGTTTCTCTCGATCAAATGTTGGTTGCCCTGTACCGCGCCAACGAATCCGCTTTTGTTGCGCAAAATATGAATCGCTTGCGTTCGGGGCAAATTTTGCAAGTGCCCGATGCCGACAGTGTGCGTGCACTGGCACAGGACGAAGCGCACAAAATTGTGATTGCGCATTCGAGCGATTTCAATAGTTATCGCGGTAAACTGGCCAATCAAGTTGCCACTGCCGAACCGACCAAGGTAGCCGAGCCGACTCAATCCACTGGTAAAGGCAAGATCAATACCAAGGTAGACGGGCCAAAAACATCGGCTGCTTCATCGCCCGATAAACTCATCATCAGCAAAACCCTCAATGCTTCTGCGTCTGCGGCAGCAGGTAAGGCAACCGCAGAAGAAAAAATCGCCAAGCAAAAGGCGGCCACCGAAAACACCAAGCGGGTGAAAGAGCTGGAACAAAACGTGGCTGAACTCAAGCGTTTGGCCGACTTAAAAGCCAAAGCCTTGGCCGAGCAAGAAAATAAAGCCAAAGCTGCCGCTGACGCCAAAGCCGCTGCGGCTTCCAAAGCAGCTGCGGATATCAAAGCTGCGGCCGACGCCAAAGCCACTGCCAAGGCAGCGGCCGATGCCAAGCTGGCAGCCGAACTCAAGGCCGAAGCGGAAGCGCGGGCCAAATCCAAGGCGGCCTCGGCTGTGGCAGTTGCCTCGGTTCCCGCCCCAACGCCGGTGCCGGAAGTGGTGGCAACGCCAGCGCCAACCCCGGTGCCAACCCCTGTGGCCAGTGTTGAATCAGTGAAGGCCAAACCAGGGCCCGTATTGCCGCCACCACCGCCGCCACCTGAGCCGAGCTTTATCGATTCAATTCCTGGTGGCATCACCACACTGGCAGGTGGTGCAGGGGTGCTCGCTTTGTTAGGGGGTTTGTTTGCCTATAAAAAGCGTAAAAAGGCTGAACCCAAATATGAAAGCAGCATGCTCAACGAATCGAGCATGCAAGCCAATTCCATGTTCGGCTCCACTGGCGGTCAGAGTGTGGATACCAATAACAGTGTCTTCAATTCCAACTTTGCGCCATCGGCAAGCCAACTCGATACCAATGAAGTCGATCCGGTTGCCGAAGCGGACGTGTATATCGCCTATGGCCGTGATGTGCAAGCCGAAGAAATCCTGAAAGAAGCACTACGCACGCAGCCAGAGCGCAATGCGGTGCGTTTGAAATTGCTGGAAATCTATGCCAATCGTAAAGATACCCGTTCCTACGAAGTGCAGGCGAGCGAGTTATACAGCGTCACCCGTGGTGAAGGTGATGACTGGGCGCAAGCTGCCAGCATGGGCATCAGTATTGATCCGAACAATCCTCTGTATGCAGGGGCGGATAATGATTCCACTGTTGTGATTAAACCACAGCCTGTGATGCATGCCGTGACCGAACCCTTGGCCGATTTGGACCCCGATGCGATGTTGGTGAGCACCCAGCAACCAACCACTAAAGAGGATGACCACGCTGGTCTGGATCTCGACTTGTCAGCCGAAGTACCAGCGGAAGACGATTTTGATTTTAACCTCGATAACTTGAGTGCTGCGCCGGTTGCACCAGAACCGACGCCTACTCCTGCACCTGAGCCTGCGCCAATCCCCGTGGCCGCAGCGGTAGAAGAAGATCACACACTGGATTTTGATTTGGGTGGCCTGTCGTTTGAGCCAACGCCCAAGGTTGAGTTGAAAAAATCTGAACCTGAAGCACCATCATTGCCAAGTTTGGATCTGCCCACCACCTCGTTTGCACCTGCGACCTCGTTTGAACCCGCAGCAGCGGAACCGGGTTTGGACGACTTCAATTTTGATTTGCCGACTTCAGCGCACGCAGAGCCAGAAATGGTGGCCGCGCCAATGCCAGCCGAAGAGCAAAGCTTTGATTTCGATTCAATGGACTTCGGTTTGCCAAGTGAGCCAGCCGCACCTGCTGCGCCAGCCGCGCCGACCGAAGCAGAAATGTCGCTGGATGATTTCTTTGCTGCGCCGAAACTGGACATCCCTGACGAAGATCAAACTATTGTCGGTTCTTCGCACGCCGCATCGGTAGCACCAGCCGCCCCGGAAGCGCATGAATTTGACTTGTCCGGGATTGATCTCGATTTGGACATGGGCGCGGAACCAGTTGACGCTGTCCCAGAAATTCCGCATGAGAAAATGGAAGCGTTTGCGGTCGGCGATGGCCCAACTGACGATCAGGTGGAAATGGATACCAAGCTTGATTTGGCGATAGCCTACCAGGAAATTGGTGACAAAGAAGGTGCACGCGAATTGATTGATGAAGTGATCAAGGGTGGCACGCCTGAGCAGGTAGAAAAAGCCAAGGCGATGCGGGCCAAGTTGGCTTAAATGTTAGCCTGAAAACCTGATAGGGTAAATCTGGGCGCGGCGTGAAGCTTGCGCCCTTTTTTTCGGTGGTGGAATTTGAAACGGAATTTAGTGCGAGTTGTACTTGGCTTGCAATATGATGGCGCACCCTGGTTAGGTTACCAAACCCAACCGCATGGGTGTACCGTGCAAGACCATTTGGAAAAGGCTATTCAACAATTTACCTTGCAAAAAGTGCAAACCGTGTGTGCTGGTCGCACTGACACGGGCGTGCATGCACTGGAGCAAATTGTTCATTTTGATATCGACCTGGCGCGCAATCCTTTTTCCTGGGTGCGTGGTGTCAACGCCTGGTTGCCGCCCTCGATTGCGGTTCGTTGGGCTACCGAATTGGAAGCTGCGCCAGCGCCGCAGCTGGCTTTGGCAAAATCGACGATTTATGTACCGGGTGCGGCGGCGGGCAGCGACGAATCAGATACAGGCAAGCTCGGGTCCGGCTTTCACGCCCGCTTTAGCGCACGCGCGCGAACTTACCATTATGTTCTGTACAACCATGCGGTGCGCAGCCCGGTGTTGCGCAGTAAAGTCGGTTGGACCTTTCGGCCGCTGGATGTGGCTTTGATGCAGCAAGGGGCAAACCATTTGCTCGGTACGCACGATTTCACCACCTTTCGCGCCGCGCAATGTCAAGCCAAAACCCCGATCAAAGAAATGTACGCGATTCATCTGCAACGCAATGGTGATTTGATTATTTTTACC
>CAMBDR010000310.1 GCA_945864765.1 Janthinobacterium lividum
TTTCTTTTGTGGTGGATCTTCATTAAAAGTATGATGTCCGTGTTGTATTATTTTATAATTGGACTTGTCAGTCGCTACGAAAGATCTGCCATGCAAGACCCCTGCCAAATTTCCGTCGCCACCTTCGACAAACTGGCCAGCCTCTATGCCGACAAGTATTTCGATCTTGACCTGTACCACACCCACCTGACGCGCTTTGCAGCGTGTGTTACCAGTGCCAATGCTAAGGTGCTGGATCTGGCTTGTGGGCCGGGCAATGTATCGGCGTTTTTGCAGCAAATCCGGCCAGATTGGCAATTGACCGGTGTTGACCTCGCCTCCGGCATGCTGGCTCAAGCCCGGGTACGCGTGCCAGGCGTTGAATTTATGATGGGTGATTGCCGCCACCTGGAGCCGCTTGGCCTGCGCTTTGACGCCGCAGCCTGGGCCTTTGGCTTAAGTTACCTCACGGACGCCCACGCCAGCCTTTGCCTTGCATCCTTGCACGCTGTTTTGAATGATGGTGCGCCGCTGTATTTGTCCACCATAACCGGGGAGTTGGCAAGTTCCGGTTTGGAGGCTGGCAGCACGGGCGACCAGGTTTTTATGGTGTATCGCCCGGTGCGCGACGTGCTGGCACTGGTAGAAAATGCCGGGTACGAAATCCTGTTTCATGAAGTGTTGGCCAGCCCCGCCAATGCCAGCCGCGCTACCCGGGACTTGATTCTGCTGGCGCGCAAAGCGCGAAACTAATTGCGCGCAAGCTAGTAGTCGCTTACTGTGTCGCCAACCAGCTTGTGTTCAGCATCAACTTGCTTGATCGCCCGATCAAAGTCACTCTCAAACAAGCGGTCTTGCACGATGCGGTATTTCTCAAATTCGCTTTCAGCATGCGCCTTGGCAATTTCCGCTGTCACCTTGCCAGCGTCTTGCAAAACGTCCCGGTCGGTGGCTTCGATGAAACGGTTCAGGCGCACTTCCCAATCCTGCATGGTCATGGGCAGCTTGCGCAACGCCATATCTTCGGCCACATCCAGATAGGCCGACACCAACCGCTGCAACTGCGCCATCTCGGCTTCGCTCAGGTAATTTTTGGCGACCACCACATCGAATTTCTGAATCTTGCCACCGGGCGCATCTTTCCAGGTGGTCAACCCCATGTGGTCTTTATTGGCATCGGCGCGCTGGTAAATGACTTCAGCGGCGGTCTGCCCATGAATGGCCCAATGCAGCTTGTTTTGCACGGTAGCAAAAAAGCGTTTGGTGGCCTGCGCCGTCACATCATAGTCAATCGAGGTGGCGTAGATGTCGGTAATTTTCTGGTAAAACTTGCGCTCGGAGAGGCGAATCTCGCGGATGCGCTGTAATTGCTCTTCAAAATAGCGGTC
Organism: Janthinobacterium lividum; assembly: GCA_945864765.1. Classification (GTDB taxonomy): domain Bacteria; phylum Pseudomonadota; class Gammaproteobacteria; order Burkholderiales; family Burkholderiaceae_D; genus CAMBDR01. The sequence continues at coordinate 1,368 of CAMBDR010000310.1, forward strand.
GCCCAGTATCGAGCCACCGCTTTTCAGGCGCTCGTCATCCATCGTGTAGCCTTTGATGGTGAACTCTTCGATGATGCGGGTAGCCCACTTGCGGAACTGCACCGCACGCTCGGAGTTAACCTTGTAGCCGACGGCGATGATCGCGGCCAGATTGTAGTGCAAGGTGTTGTAGCCTTTGCCATCGGCGGCAGTTATTCGAAAATTTCGAATAACTGATTCCTCGACCAACTCGCTGTCGGAAAACACCTTTTTCAGGTGATAGTTGATGGTGTGGGTTTCCACGTCATAGAGCAAGCCCATCATCTTCTGGGTGATCCAGACGTTTTCATCGGCGTACACCGCTTCAACGCCACCATGGCCGCTGGCGGCGATAAAGGTCAGATATTCTGCCGCCGACGAGCGGATGATGGCGATGTCGGTTTTTTTGGAAACTTGCGGTGGTTTGTTTTTGCTCATCAATGGCTCATTAATCATGGGCTAAATCTATCAATTCTTGTGCTGTTGCTGGTCCGGCGACTTCAGGCCAGTGCGCTCGCACGGGTAGCGCATGCAAGGCTACCCGTGATTTGTTATTGCTGGCGCTCAAGCTGGCCGCAGCTTATTGCGGCCGATATTTCACCGTCAGGTTGTAATTGCCAGCAGTATACCCCTTCAGCAGCACATACGCGTCGCCATTGGCCGCCATCGCAATGGTGCAGCTTTCGGTAGACGTGGAGCCTGCCGATTTACAATCATAAGTGCTGGTGGTGGGTACGCTGGTTTTGCGGCTGTACAGGTCAATATCCCCGGTGCCGGTGGTGGAGGCAACAAAATTGCCGCCCGCGCCCACTTTGAATGGGCCAAAGCTCTTGGTGGCGCTGGCCGCCAAACTGCCGCTGAAAGTTTCGGTTTTGTCAGCCGGTGGCACGGCACCAGCGCCGTCGCTGCCCAATTCCACCGCATACGCCAGCGCCAGCTTGCCAAACTTGAGCGCATGGTCAGCCTTGCTGCCCATAAAGGCATAGGTGTCGCCGGTGGTATGCATCTTCGGGTTGTCGGTCGCATCGCTCGCTTCGCATGGGAAGGACGCATAGAACCCGGCATTGTACCAGGAACCATGGTCGGAACAGGCATAGCCGCATGGTTCGCTCGCCACGGTTACCCCCGGCAAATAGGTTTTTACCAGATTAATGATGAAAGCGTTTTGGCTGTTGTCGGTATAGTCGGAGACCATCCAGATATCGGTGCTGGAACCTTTGTAATTGGTCAAATCAAGCTGAAACACCCCCACCACCTTGATATTGTTGGTCTTGAAGTTATTGGCAATATCCTTGGAGCCAAGCAAGCCGTTTTCTTCCGCCGCATAACCCATAATTTTAATGGTGCGGCGTGGTTTGTAACCGCTGGCCACCATCACACGCAAAGCTTCGGTCAGGCTGGCGATGCCGGAAGCATCATCGTCCGCCCCCGGTGCGCGCGTGGTTTCGGTCATGGTGGCACCGCTTAAGATTGAATCGATATGCGCACCCAACACCACCACTTCCGAGGCGTTGTCGGTGCCTTGTATCGTTAAAATCACCGACTTTTGTAAGAAGCTGTGCGAGAACTGGGTGACGCTAATATCGCTGCGTCCGGCAGCCATGGTTTTCCATTTATTCATCAGCCAGGTCGATGCGCTGGCCCCGACATTGGTTTTGTAGTAGCGGTTGGCAAAGGCTGACATATCGATGATGGTTTGGCCGATATTGCTGGCCTGCATGGTGGGCAAAATGGGGGTGACAATGGTTTGATTGTCGATGGTGTAAGAGGGGCGCACTGCCGCCAAACTGGTTTGCGGTGCGGCCAGGGCGGTGCGGCCTTCTTGCTCCGTGGCATGCGCCATAAAGCCGCCGCACTGGCGCAATTTGGCATGCACTGCGCCGGACAAGGTGGACAGATGTGCTTCATCCACCTGTACCAGATGCACGTTTTCCTGGCGCGCAAATTCACCTACGGCGGATTGGCGCAACTTGCTGGCGCTGGGGGCTATTTTTGGCACCACTAATTTAAGTTCGGCAAAGGCTTTGTCGCCCAGGGTAATCCACACCATTTTACCGCTGGCAGCCAAAGGGGCGGGCGCGGCTTCGGTATGCGCCAGGCTGCTGCCAACATTGCCCAGCATCAGGGCTGCCAACAACAGCGGCAACAGTTTGCGGGTGGGGGCGGCAGAGTGAAAATTCGATTGAAAATTCGATTGAAAATTCGATTGGCAATTCGATTGATAACTTTGATTCATGAAATGTCTCCATTTATTTTTGGTTGATGGTTTGCCCGCACAAGCTGGGCGCTTGTTACGCGTGTGTTCATTGGCACCTTATTTCGTAACAATTTTAATTGTATAATACTATTTATCTAAATAATTAGATTGACTCGAATTTTTTTAATGTAAGTGGGGTTGGTGTTGTGTAATCGCTTTGAGAACGCCACTTCCCGCCGGGCCGTTATGTGCGTTGTCGGGAGAAAAATACAACAATGCTAGCGTAACTTCAGGAAAATTGGGAGGTAAGCCAGCCATCGGCCTTGCATGAGCTTTACAATCTAAACCCGATGTTTGATTTGATCTCGATTTCAACTTTTTCAAAGGAGCTGCCTGTGAGTACATTAAATATTGTTCAAACCGTTGAATTATTAAATTTTGCATCCAATGGTGTTGCCAGCTTCAAGGCATCACCAGCCGATTTAACCAAATATTTGAACGTATCCTTGAATGGTGGGACTGACCCGCTCAATAACCCCTATCCGGGATTTTTTCCGCTGATGAATCCGCAACTGGCCGGTGGTGACTGGAAGGTGGTATGGGGGCCGATTGCGATTACCCGGGATGGCAATCCGGGCGAGGCGATCAATGCCATGTACTGCGCCCATAGCGCCAATTTGTCCACCTGGGTGGTTGCCATTGCGGCCACCAATCCCGCCTCGATCTATGACTGGATCGCCGAAGATGGCGATGTCAGCCCGGTCTACATGGCAAAATGGCCGCTTGATTTACCGTTTGACCGAAAATGGCATCTCCCCTACATCGGGATTCCGACGATTTCAGCCGCTACCGCGCTTGGTGTGTCCAATTTGCTCACCAAGATGAATGACCCGGTTGAAGGCGCGATTTCCACCTTCCTGAGTAAAAACGCCAATGCCAATGATACCCTGATCTTTACCGGGCACAGCCTGGCCGGTGCGCTCGCGCCCACCACCGCACTGCGCCTGTACAGTGATCCGGCCAAGAGCGGCTGGAAAGCGATTTATGTGTTACCTTCGGCCGGGGCCTCGCCGGGTAACAAGCATTTTGCCGACCTGTTTGCGGCGGCCTACCCAAAAACTGCCTCTGGCGTCGCCGCACCCTATGGCGACTGGAATGTGGATTACACCAATAACCAGGACATCGTACCGCATGCATGGAACCAACTGGGTAAGGCGGTGACAGGCCCGGATGCGGCAGGCAACTACCCTTCGTTTTTCGGTGTCATCGGCCCTGTCATGGGTGCCGGCCTGAAAACGGCGATTCTTGCCGCCGAAGTGCTCTCCACTGGTTCCGTCACCTACAAAAACCTGGAGCAAACCACCTTCGACCCTGATTGGGGCACCTGGCAGCCTGCCAGCGGTAACTGGGGCTACCCGGCGACCTGGGTTAGCATTCCCAGCTATACCGATGCCAACCCATTGAACACTGTGAAGGAACTGGGGGCGATGATTGAAGCCACCCATATCAGCCAATATATCAAGTTCTTTGACATGGTGCCGCCACCCCAAATGCCACGCAAGCAGGCAAGCTCAAATGCGGCGGCAGATGACCCGGAAGATTTGCGCAAACAGGCTTTGAAGGCGGCGGCCCAGGTGTCGTAAAAGCTGCGCGTGCTGGCCGATCAGCGGATATCGACAATGGTTTTACCAATCGGTGCCAGCGCAATCCCGGCCAGTTTAATGTGCTGAAACGCAAAAGGAATGCCGATGATGGTGATAAAGCACGCCACCGCCGAGGTCAAATGCCCCAATGCCAGCCAAAAGCCAGCCAGCACAAACCAGATCACATTGCCGATAAAGCCGAGCGGGCTGGTGCCAATATCGTCGCCAGTGCGCTCGCGCGCTTCTTTTCCAAACGGCCAAAAGGCAAATTGCCCGATCACAAAACAGGCTTTGGCCCAGGGGATGCCGATAATGGTAATCATCGCCAGCGCACCCACCAACCACCAACCCAGGCCCATAAAAAAGCCACCAAATACAAACCAGATAATATTGCCAAGCGTTTTCATATTTTTCCAATCGTGAATACTGCATCATTACAGTATTGAAGTGGGTTGGATTGTAGCAGAAACCTGTTGGTATTTTGTGGTGTTGTGAATAAAAATAATGGCCGGGTTCAGCTTGCGAAAATGTGGGTGTCCTGTTTTTTCAGCTCACCGATGGGGCCTGAGCCATCAAAGCTTCTTTCGACAAACTCAAGTGTGGTGCGATGAATGCGCACCACGCTGCTGGCGCGCGTGCCGTAATCTGGCAAGGCAATAAAGGCCATGGCAAGGGCGCGTTCGATTTCCAGCGGAATACCAGTGTGCGGCAGGTTTGCATCAAGCGGGACGGTGCGATCGACC
>CAMBDR010000311.1 GCA_945864765.1 Janthinobacterium lividum
GCAGGAAGGCGTCCGGCGCGCGGCTTAGCAGCGTGACGGTGGGTGTGGGGTGCTGCGCCAAAAAACAGTCGCCCCAGTATTGCAGCAAGGCCCGGCCAAAAAAGCCTGTACCACCGGTCACCAGGTAATGGGGCGTCGCTATCACATCCTGTATCATATCGTGGCCGCGCTTCAAGGGTACAGCAGTACCAGCGGATTGGGATAGCGCCCTTGCAAGCTGCTGGCAATTTCGCGCTGCGAGCGGAACGACGACACCAACACCGGCAATTCTGGCCGTTGCTCGATCCAGCCCGGCGCTTCAATAGTCCAGGTGCTGGCCTGTGTGCCAATCGGCTTGCCCTGCAGATTGGGGTTGCTATCAACCACCGCCGCGATGCTAATGCCGGGCATCTGCTCAAGCAGGGGTATCAGCCGTGCCGTGTGTGAGCCAGCACCATAAATGATCAAAGGCTGGGCCGGAATGCCTTGCAAGGCCAGATCCAGAGTCGCGCGGGAAGCGGCAACATAAGCCTCCAGTGTGGTGTCACGCTCCGGCTCCAGCGGTTCGCCAGAGCCAAGTTCGGGGGCCAGTTGAAACAGGCCAAACACGCTGCCCGAATGGATCATCGGCAAGTCTTGCATGTGAATGGCGATGGGGCTCGCGCCGAGGCTGCGAAACAGATTTTTGAGCGAGGTGGCGGTGAAAAATTGAATATGTTCCAACGAAAACTCGCCAAAAGGCTCATTGTGGAGGTTGGAAAAATACTCCACGGCTGGCACTTCCACCAGAATTTTGCAGCCCGGACGCAGCCGCGCCAGCAGTGCCGTCATATCAGCGCGCAGATTGGGTAAATGTTCCAGCACGGCCATCACACAAACCAGATCAGCATCACCCAGGGACACCACGGTATGGGCTTGCTCCATGGTGGCACAGTGAATATTGGCCAGGCCAAACAGCGTATGGGCGCGCTCGGCCGAGTTGGGTGCCGGGTCTACGCCGTGCAAATTGGTCCAGCCAGCGATTTTAAACTGCGACAGCATGGCACCAAACCCGCACCCCAAATCTACCACCATGTGGTGCTTGGGCACGTGCGCGTCGCAAAATTGGGCAGCGGCCTCGATGCGTACTTGATCCAGTGCCGAAATATGGCCGGCCACATCGTATTTGGACACCGAGCGGTAGTAATTTTGGAAGGTCGCATCATCGGCCAGCACGTGGGCAAAATGAAAGCCACACTGCTGGCAACGGCCAATGGTATAGCTCATGTCAAACCCACCGACGGCAGCCATGGCGTTATTGAAAACGACATCCACCTGGGCACATGTGCACACAGGGCAAGCGCGTTGAACGTGAGGCATTGCAATGTCCTTTGTTTTTAGCTGACGGCAGGATTGGGGTTGGGATTGGGAGTCGGCGGGTTGGGAATGGCATACAGCACCGAATCGAAACTATTGCAAAAGTGCTGGCGCAGGTAAAAACGATAGTCTTCACACACGCTGCCCAGTAGCTGCGGGATTTCCCAAAGGTCTTGCGCACGGTGGTACAAAGACAGCGCCAGTATCGGCCGACAGCGACGAATGGTGGCTGCGGCACCGTGGATTGCGCTGATTTCAGCACCCTCTACGTCGAGCTTGAGGAAAGTGACTGGCTGTCCGTGCAACAAATCATCCAAAGCCATTGCGGCGATATGCATATTGCCATTGGCATCAATCGAACCAGCTTCGCCATTACCCGCACAAAATGACAACATCTGGTAACGATCCGCCAGGGCCAGCGGCAGGCAATGCGCTGAAATCTGCAATGATTGCACGGTCTGGCACAGCGCCGTGAAATTCACCGGATCGGGTTCAAATAAATAAGCGCTGGCGATGGGGTGGAGACTGTTGAGTTCAGCCACCGTATCGCCATTGAAGGCACCGCCATCGACATAGTGCATGGCTTGCTGTGCAGCTTGTGGTGCAGCTTGTGATGCAGCTTGTGGTGCAGCTTGCACGGCTCCTTGAGCGCCTCCTTGCGGTAGGGTCAGCTCATTGAAATACTGATTGGTGTCGTGCCGAAAGCTGGCATAGGATAATTGCAGTCCGAGCCGGAAGCGGCAAATATTGAGCAAACATTCGCGGCTAAGGGTATCGGACAAACTGAGCCAGGTTTGCTCCAACTGATCCACGTGGTCGAGCAGCACATGGGCGGGGCTGAGCCAATAGCGCCAACCGAGCGCGGCTTCAAACTGTGCGTACAAATCCCATGGCAAGAAGATGTCGTAACATTGGGCCGCCTGAGCCAAGGCCACCAATTCATCGAGCGGCGCGCCCCGGTTGTAGACGCCAATGGCCAACTGTGCCTGACGTTGTTCGGCGCTGAGCTGCGCCCAGGTTACGACGGACAGACCCAACACCGCTTCAGCGCGTGGCCGTGATTCGACGAAACCTGCAACGGCAAAGCCTTGTTGCACCAGCACCGCACACAGGTCACGCCCAAACTGGCCGGCCCCGAAAATCCACACCGGGCGCGTGGGCGACAGGCGACGCTCGGGTTGGGCGCGACGGGCGGCACACTCGGCGCGAAATGTAGCAAATTCGGTGGCAAATTCGGTGGCAAATTCGGTGGCAGATTCGGCGGCAAATTCGGTGGATTCGGTGGCAAATTCGGCCCCGGTGGTCGTGGCGTGAGGCATCAGGAAGGCTCCCTGGGCTGTGCCGTGATGTGGCGCGCGGATTCGCGCACGGCGGCAATGATCTCCGGGGCCAAAAAGGGATGCATATCATCGAGTTCCGGTGTGATAAATTTGCCGTTTTCATCGACGCGGGATTTGATCCGTGGCGTGAACTCCTGGCGCGGATCGACGGTGACATCGATCAGCATCGGGCCATCTTCCTGCAACAGCGCATCCAATACGGCCAAATCGGCCTGACTGCGAATGCGTGCGCTCTTGATGCCATAGGCGGCTGCGACGGCGGCAAAGTCGGGGAATTCGACCCCGGTGGCGGGGGTAGCACCAATCACGCGGCCAAAAAAGTTTTCATGGGTTTGCCAGATCGAGAGGTAGCCGCCATTATTAAGTACCACGATGATGACGTTGGCACCTGCGGTTTTGAGGGTTTGCAATTCCTGGATATTCATTTGCAAACTACCGTCACCAGCAAAACAAATAACCCGGTGCGCGCTGCCGTCACGCTTGGCTGCCGCCGCGCCGATGGCGGCGGGCAGTTCGTAACCCATGGAGGCCGAGCCGGAGTTACTGAATAAGCGTTGCCCAGCTTTAATGCGGCCAATTTGGAACGGCAAGATGCAAGCCGAGGCATTGCCGCAGGCCACGACATCATTGTCACGCAACTGGCCAAACACCCGGTCTACCAAAACATAGGGGTTCAGCGGGCCATCCGGCAGTTGTTGGTGTTCGCGTTGCACCGCATAGTCGCTGCCAATGCGTTGGCACCAGTCAGCCCAGCTACGGTAGTCGGGCAAGCGTTGCGCTTGCAGTGCGGCGCTCAGGGTTTGTAGAAATTGCAAGGCATCGGCGACGATGGCTTGATCCGCCTGCACACCCGGTTTGGCCAGTTCGGCAGGGTCAATATCGACGTGAATGACCCAGGCATCACGCCCAAAGCAATCCCAGTTGTAACTGGTTTGGCGGATGTTCAGGCGCGAACCCAGTACCACAATCACATCCGCGTTTTGCAGGCAAAAATTACCCGCACGCGTACCAATGGTGCCGGGGCGGCCAGCGAACAGGGGGTGATCGGAGGCAATCAAATCATGCGTCCAGGCGGTCGCCAGCGGAATGCCATGCTGCTCGACAAAGTGGCGCAAGGGTTCGACTGCGCCCGCCAGCCGAATACCGGTGCCACCCAAGATGAGGGGGCGATGCGCAGTTTTCAGCTTATCCAGCACCGCTAGGCATTGCTCATGCAGCGCAGACGTAGAGGCGGGCGCGGATGTGGGCGTGGATGCAGGCAGCGGTGGAATGTTGATTTCCTCGGTGGCCGATTGCACGTCCAGCGGAATATCCAACCACACCGGGCCGGGTCGTCCGGTGGTGGCCAGCAGGAAGGCTTGCGGCAAGGCGGTTTCGATATCTTTCGGCTGGCGAATCAGGATGGCTTGTTTGCAAATGGACGCAGCCATGGCCACGGTCGGGCCTTCCTGGTCACCGAGTTGGCGCAAGTGCGGCAGGTCTTGAAACGACAGGCAGGTTTCACGCTTGACTTGGCCGGAGATGACCAGCATTGGAATGGAGTCGGTGAAGGCCCCAAACACGCCGTTAAAGGCATTGATGGCACCCGGCCCGGTGGTGAGCATGACGACAGCAGGTTTGCCCGAAATGCGGGCATACCCCTCCGCCGCCATGGCGCAGGCCTGTTCATGGTGCATAAAGGTACAGCGCAGCTGGTCATGTCCCCCAATCGCTTGATTGAGAAACATGGCTCCCCCTCCGGTGACGCTAAATACTTGTTCGACGCCTTGTCGCACCAGCCAGTCGGCAATTTGTTCAGATACGCGCTTCACTTACAGACCACGCTTCAAAATAAATTCTTTCAACCCCGGGTTTTGACTGTAAGGGCCACTCATGTGGTCGATGGTCAGAGGTTGATCGGCTTTAATATCTTGCAGCAACTGTTCGCCATTCATCACTTCACGGCACGACAGTTGGCCTTTGCGCAAAGGGATGGCGAGGTAGAAATCACGCTCAAAGCTTTCTTTGGTGAACACATAACCTTCGGCAATGTCACGCTTGGCGTAGGCACCGCGCACCAGCGCGTCCAGATACTCCACTTCTTTCTTGGAGATAATGCGTTTGGAGCGACTGCGGCCACCACACATTTCGGCCCCTTTGCGGAAGGCTTTGAACCACGCATCGCAGTGTTCCGGCAGTGAGCAATAGGACGAGACGGCCACGCCTTCGTAGTCAATGTCGATGTGGCGCTCCCAACTGCGCGCGCCCTTGCCGTAGGAGATCAGCATCGACGAGTGCCAATCGTGGTATTCGTGGGTCGATAGGCCGACCACGTGATCCGGATAGCGCGATTTAAGGTAGTCGATTTGATCGAGTTCAAGCTCGCCATCTTCAGAAGGATAGAGCGACACACAGTGGTTAATGGCCAAGGGGATGTCACGTTTTTCGTAGAAGCTCACCAGATCGTCCAGATCTTTTTCGGATGCGCCACCGGTCGAAACAATGGTGGGGCGGCGGGTCGAGGCGATTTTTTCAATCAAGACCCAATCGTTCATGTCGGAGCTGGCGATTTTAATGATGGGCATGTCAAATTCGATGCACAGATCCACCGAGGCTTCATCAAATGGCGTTGCCATGGGGATGCAGGAGAGGTTACGAATCTCTTCCACCAGGCGGGCGAAATCGGCTTTGGTAAGCTTGGTGTCTTCGGTTTTTTTGATGTAGCGCAGTTCGCTGCTACCCTTGAATTCGGGGTGAATAAATTCGTCCACGTCGCGAAACTGTAGCTTGATCGCCGCTTTGACGTTGTTGTAGCGCACGATGGCCGCATGATCACGAATAATTTTCAGACCCCGGGCCACCTTACCCCAATGATTGTTGGCCATTTCGAGGACAAACAAGTTCTCAAACAAATCGCGGTCACGTTGTGTGATAAAGCCCATCAAATATCTCCCGTTAATCAAAAAAATTAGCAAAAATTAAGGTCAGGTCAGGCATCTATCCTGTGCATGGCGAACCGTACCATCTTATAATATGCATCACCCGGTTACGCAGAAACCCAACGCTTTGCCGCATCGGACCTTGGCGCAAGTCATGAAATCGCGGCAAAAAAACAACACCCACTCATTCACCGTGCATGGCATCAGCGCTTTTTTACCCACCCCGCCATGAATCAGCATGATATATCACAACTCAATCACAACTCAATCACACCTCAATCGCACCTCACGTCGGGGCATTGAAGCAAAACCAAGTGTCATACTACACCAGGGCAGGCAGATAGAAGCGCAGAGCTGAAGCCAATTAGCG
>CAMBDR010000312.1 GCA_945864765.1 Janthinobacterium lividum
CGCACCATTTCCATATACCGCTGCCCAACGCGCCGGATGGTGGCGGGAAGGTGGAAGTTATTGGAATAATTGATATCGACATGCATTGCACCATCGGCCGATGAAAAGAATACTTCTATCAAAGAAATACGCAATTGATCCGGCGGCGAGAAACGTTGATCCCACTCATCATCGACAATTTCAAACAGGGTATTGGGGCGCAAATCGCGGTTACCCAGATAATTGGCGCGAATCTGGGTCAATTGGCTGTCAGGGTAGATACTTGAGGGCAAACGAGAACCTACCAGGTCATAACTGACGCCATTTAACGGCACGCTTTCAAATTCCTTGCGGATTTCGGCAAGCAAATTAGGCCATGCCACCCCACCAGCAATGCGCACACCGACCGGATGATTGATGGCAAAATCGCCAATGGCATCGAAGTAGCTATGCCCCGGCCCAAAGTCACGGCCGTGGGTACGGTGACTCAAAACAACCCGCGCATGGCCACTCCATTCTGCCAGCATACGGTACAACGGTGCCAGTAACAGCAAATAAATGCCGCAGTTATGGCGCTGCCGCGCGCGCTGTAAGGCAGTATGTTCAAGCGGTGTCAGGGTAAACCGCTCAGTGGCAGAGGATGCCTCAACATTGGGGCCGGTGCTGTGATCAACTGGCACCGAAAACGTGGTGGTTTCTTTGGCCGGGTAGTGAGAAGTCCAATAATTGACGTAACTTGCCATTGCCTCGTCGGTGCGATGCGCTTCCAATGCGTCAAGGTAGTTGATGAAGGAAGCTTGCTTGGTTTCGGTCGGCATTGGCGCGCCCAAAAGCAGATCACGATAAATGTCCCACACGCTCTTGAACAACAGGGTGTTGCTCAACAGGTCACTGATCATGTGATGGCCAATCGTGCAAAAATCATAGCGGCTTGACGTTTCCTTAATGATGATCACACACCATAAGGGCGTACCGCTATCGATGCGCAACCCATCCACCCGATCCCGAATCAATTGCCGTAACTGGGTGCTTCGCTCTTCCGCTGGTAAATGGCTACCATCATAGTACTCAGCTTGCAGCGGTATGTCCAACTGCGGAAAGTGCTGATACCATTGCTGATCTTTTTGATAGAACCTGGAACGTAAGGCCGGTTGACGCTGCGCCAATATATTCAATGCCTGGTTGAATAAATCAAGATCCAGCGGTTGCAGGTAGGTGAAACGAGTAAATCCGGCCCACAAGTAAGGCGGCGCGAAATAGCGCAGCATCCAGTATTGTGCCGGGCAGATCGGGTAATGCCCTGCAAGGTTGGTCGGCACAATTGCGGTGGACGTTTGGGCATTGGCTTCAGGCCCACCTTCAGCCAGTTTCTTGAGCGCATTGCGATCGAGCTTACCATTTTGGTTTTTCGGCAAACTCGGGAGCCAATCGAAGCGATGCGGCAGCATGTAATGCGGTAACGATTTGGCAAGGAATTCGCGCAGATCACGCACTTCAATGGCTTGACCCGACATCCAGGCCGACAGGCGCAAATGGCCATCGCCGTAATCGAGCGCCAACACGCCAGCTTCCCGAATCGATGGATGGGTACAGAGCACGGCTTCGATTTCGCCCAGTTCCACACGAAAGCCACGAATCTTGATCTGGGTATCAATGCGGCCACGATAATCGAAGCTACCATCGGGCAATTGCACTGCCAAATCACCGGTTCGATAGAGGAACTTGCCGGGAATGTGCGGGAACGGATTGGCCCGGAACGATTGTGCTGTGCGTTCAGGATCGTTCAGATAGCCATGCGCCAGTTGGATGCCACCAATCCATAATTCGCCCACGACGCCCGTTGCCAGAACTTGCATGGCCTCATCAAGCACCAGCAAATGCACATTGGGCATGGCACGACCAATGGGAATGCGCGTTTCGGTCGGGCCAGGCAGACCCATTACCTGATGCGCACTCACGTCGATTGAGGCTTCGGTCGGGCCATACAGATTGGCCATGCCGGTACGTTGACCAAAGCGCGTCATCCAGCGTTTTACATAGGCCACAGGCAGCGCTTCACCGCTAAATATGAGCTGGCGCAGATTAGGAAATTCAAGCGCCTGTTCTTCAATCGCATTCAGGAATTCGCCAAACAGGGATGGCACAAAATGCATCACGTCGATGCGACTATCGCGTACCCATTGTGCCAATTGCCAAGGGTCGCGCAACACTGCGGTTTGAACCGGGCAGATGGTCGCCCCGTGCATCAGCGGCCAGAACAACTCCCAGACCGAAATATCGAAGCAAATCGAGGTTTTTTGCGCCACCCGTTCGCCCGCCCGCATTTGGAACATTTGCTGATGCCAGTCGAAACGATTGGCATAACCGCGATGGCCCAATACCACGCCCTTGGGTTTGCCGGTTGATCCTGATGTGTACAACACCACCATTGGATCATCGGGATGGCTGATGCAATTGATATCCTGGGTTGGATAGGCATTCCAGGCCGAGCGCGGCAAGCTGGTCAGGTTGGGCAGTGTCGGGCCGACCGGTTCATCCACAAATACCAGGGTGGAGAGCGCCAGTGTGGGCGACAGACATGGCGTTAGCTGCGCAACGACCGCCTGTTCGACCAGCAAAGTGGCGATTCGGGCATGCTCCAGCATATATGAAAGGCGTGCTGCCGGATAATCCGGGTCAAGCGGTACATACGCAGCACCTGCTTTCAAGATCCCCAGCACCGCCACTTGCAGATTCGATCCGCGATGCATCATGAGGCCGACCAGACTACCACGCCCGACACCTTGCGCCCGCAGCAAATGGGCCAATTGGTTCGATTGCCGTTGTAACTGGCCATAGCTTAACATGCTGCTGTCGGACATAATCGCGATGGCGTCCGGCGTGCGGTTACATTGCGCGACGATAGCCATGTAAGGCAGGGCTGCAAGTTCGCTTGCTGCGCCTGTGATGGGTGCAACTGCGGTAGGCGCACTCACCATGGCGCTTGGGGCTGGGCTTGGCCTGGCTGCCGCCATCGTGGCGACGGGAGATGCGACGGAAGATGCGGCGGCCGGGGTCGAGCCAGTTTGTGAGCTCAGGGATGCGGCCATTTCGTTGAGTGTGCGGCAGCCCAACAAGGCATGGCGGTTAACCTTGCCCACGAAATGCTCCAACCTTGCCACGATCCGAATCCGCTCCAGTGAATCAAGTCCGAGATCAGCTTCCAAATCCTTGTCGAGATCGGTGGCGCGCAGGGCTTGATGCATCACCTCTTCAGCCACTTGCCGTACTTGTGCTGCATTGGCGCTATCAACGTAAGCATTTACAGCTTGGGGATTGGCTGCGCTAAGCGGCACTTGATAGTTGGCCAGATCACGTAATTGCTCCAGGAACGCATTGGCAACGCGAATCACAAACTCAAGTTTATGATAGTTTCTATCGTAGTTACTGGTGCAGCTTAAACAACCATGGAATATTTCGGCCACGGTATCCAGTGTACCCGCATTGGTGACGGTGGCCGCTTGATAATCGAGCACCGTCAGCGGCCCGTATTGGGTCGCGATATGGGTGTTGCCGATGTAGGGCAGATACAGATTGGATTTGATGCCAGCGCGAATCATGCCGGTCAGCGCTTCGCTGATACGGCCATTTTCGAGATGCAATTGTTCCCGCACGGCGATGGCGGCCTGACGACACTGCGCGCGATCATAACCAGCCGAGATAGCACTGCCAATGTCGTGCTGCACCCTTTGCACCAGGCTTTGCCAATCTTCGGTGGGCGCTGGCGTCGGGAAACCGAGTGCCAGGTTTTGCGCGAAGCAGCCGATCATGCCACTGGCATCGACTCCGGGATAAACCCGGCCACTGGTTGGAACATTGAGGAATATGGGATCTTGCGCACTGCCGAAGCTGGCAATGGTACGCAGGTAGGCCGCCACCAACAAGGTATTCATCGGCACCCGCATCAGCCGAGTACAATCCATCAAGGCCTGCGTCGTTACAGCGTCCACATGAAAGCGATAATTTTGGGTATCCGCACGTTGGCTGGTACGCTGGGCGTTGCATGGATTCCAGAAAAATGCTTGTTTTCCTTGTCCACGGATAAATTCAACCAAGGCCTTGTCTTCCTCGGGCTTGTGCCATCCGTTGATCGCTGCCACTGCCTCTTTGTATTGCGCCACCGTGGTGGCGGGCGGCAGGTCGGCAGGGGTGCGCGTTGCGATGGCCTGATACAGCACCATAAACTCGCGCATTACCTGCTGATTGCCCAAGCCATCCGAAATAAGATGATGGTTGGCAAAGAAAACTTCAAACACTTGATCAGCTAATTGATAGACGAAAAAGCGTTGCAGCAAAGGGCTTTCGAGTAGCCATTGTTCATTGACACAACGAGCGATTTCATCGCAGCAAGCCGTTTCCTGTTGCGCCGGTGTGAGGTGACGCATATCGGTAACGGCCAGCGCGGGCGCGATAACGCCTTCCATGACTTCAAAACGATATTGCTTGAAGCTGGTCGTCTTGGGCGGAATCACAAAATGGGCGCGCAAGGCCGGATGGCGCGCCATCAAATCAGTCCACGCCTGACGCGCAATATTCAGATCGAACGGGCCCTTGACCTTGATGCGCGAGGCCAGACTACAGGTTGCCACCGCCCAATGAGAAACCAGGAACGGATATTGCGAGTACAGAATTTCAACATCGACCGGTTGCGCTACCGGGCTGGTGGGGGCGGCAGTGGCGGCAAGCGCCGACACCGGTGCCGCTGCGGCTAGCGCGCCACCGCCGTCGCCACTATCTTGCCATGGCGAAAGCAGTTTCACCATTTCACCGAGGGTTGGGATCTGCATTAACTGCTCAGTTGGCACGACGGTCAGAAATTCATCGCGTCGGCTCTCGGGGATCAGTTGCAACAGGCTTTGCGTGAGGGCCACCATCTTGATCGAATCAATGCCCAAATCACTTTCGAGGAACATGTCATTGTCCAGATCACCCGGATTATGGCCAGTAATGCCAGCGATCAGTTCAAAAATCTGCGCAGTTGCGCTGGCACCGGCATTGCCTGCGCTCGGGGTCGGCGCTGCCGCCCACGCCGCCGCAGGGGCCTGGTGGTTGACTTGCGGCGCGACGGCGGCCCATGCCTCCGGTGCCGGACTCGGTGCCGCCGACAGCACCGGTGCGACCTGTGCCGGGCCAGTGGATAAGCCGGCAAACATGGCATCAAGCTCACCCAGGGTTTGCACTTGCATTAAACGCTCACTGGGAATATCTTGACTGAATGCTTCGAATTGCTCCGGCGGAACCAATTGCATAAGCGACGTTACCAATGAAACCATTTTTATCGAATCGATACCGAGATCGCTTTCCAGAAAAAGATCTCCCTCCAGGTCATTCGGATTATGTCCGGTGATATCTGCTATCGCTTCGCGAATCTGTTTCCTCATTGTATCTTGCGGCATTTGCTAATCTCCATGGGTTATTGAATGGCTTGCAGTTTGACTGATATTGCCCATCTTCGATCTACTTGAGTTCGCGTTGCAATGCCAGTGCTATCTGCGCTCGCTCAGCGGGTGATAATGATGTGCTGCCACCTGGCGTCAAGCGCGTCAGAAGCGCCGCTTGCTGCACTGGTGGCACTGGTGGCACCGGTGGCACAAGTGGCATTTGTGGCATTTGTGGCGCGGTTGCAGGGCTTGCGACAGCAGCTGCTACCGGACGTAATACCCCGGCCCCAGCTGGTTGGCCTGCGCCTGACTGTGTCGGTGGTAGTGGACTGTAACGATACTGTTTGTGCTCAAATGGATAGGTAGGCAGTGGTGTGCGACGCACGCCACGCTCCAGTAGCGGCCGACTGTTAAAACGAATACCACGCACCGAAAGCCGACCAAACAGAGACAACAAACGCTCCACTGCACTGCCTGGATGCTTCAAATCAATCCAGTTGGCATCATCAAGCACGCCAAGTTGATTGCGCA
>CAMBDR010000313.1 GCA_945864765.1 Janthinobacterium lividum
GATGTTGTCCAGGCGATTCATTTCAAAGTTGGGGCAGCGCAACTCTTCGCTTTCCTTGCCCGCCAAAAAGCCGTTGCGATGATAATCTTTTTGCGCGGTCGAGAGTTGTTCCACGCAACCCGACGCGCAATGGTGGTTGGTCATCACCAAACCATTTTTCGATATGAACGAGGCCGAGCAGCCACCCGCGATACGTAGCGAACTTTGCATAACATGGTGCGTCCATTCTTTGCTCGGGCTAAAGCCATATTCTGCCTGCATTTTTTTGACAGGCAAATTATCGAGTGTCCACATTCCCTCATCGGCTGATGCCGGGCCGGGCAGGCAGGCCAGGGCAGCCAGGGCAAATAAATAAGAAATATGGGGGGTACGCATGTGAGAGTCCTTCTATCGATCCTGGAGTAATTGTTTTAATGTGGCTTGTACCTGGGTAAAATCAGGCATGCCGATATAATGTTGTACGATTTGGTGATGTTTGTCGATGATGAAGGTGGTAGGCACCGCTTTGATCGGGCCAAATGCCAGGGCGTGGCTACCCACCGGGTCCAGCGCGACCGGAAACGGTAATTGAAAGCGCCGGGTAAAATCGAGCACATAATTGGGGGCGTCCCCTGGTGCGGCAATCGCGATCAAGGTCAAGCCTTGCGCCCGGTATTGCTGATATAGCCTGGTCCATTGCGGCATTTCTTGAATGCAGGGCGCGCACGAGACGGACCAAAAATTGAGCACCACGACCTTGCCACGCAAATCGTGCAGCGCTATTTTATTGCCGTTCAAGTCGATAAAGTTGGCGTTTGGTGAGTTTTTGGGTAAATCGCCCCAAATTCGGTCGCGCGAGGCCCAGATGATTGCGCCAGCCAAAACAATGACGCAGAACAGGGCGAATGAATAGCGCGACCAATGCTTCATGGCCGCAGATACACATAGCCTTCTTTGGCTTGCAAGCGGGCGATTTCTGCCACCCCCGAGGGCACCATTTTGGCTTCCAGCAAGAGCTTATTGGGTGAGATATCGCGCCCTTGCAAGGTGTTATTGCAGACCCGAAATTCCACGCCTTGCGCGGCCAGGGCGGCAACCGTTGGCTCAAATGGCTTGCCGCTACTTTTCACCGTCGCGCCTTCAATTAAAAAATCAACCCCGTTCGAGAGTGCCACCACCACGATTTTGGTAGTCGGTTCGGCCTGTAAATGATTGCGAACATTGAGCATCGCACGCGCAGCTTGCTCTACCCCGTCAGCCAGGTGGTAGACCACTTTAATCGCTTTAACGGGTTCAGCTGCCATGACCCGTGAGCTGAAACATAAGCTGAAAAGCAGACACAGGCTACCCAAAATGCGCAGCAAAAAATGAGGCAAATGAGTGGGTAAATGAGTGGACAAATTAGTGAACATAAGGCCTCCTGCGCTTAATTACTGTTATTGATTGCGGCTATTTTAGTTGTGGTTATTGTCAGGCGGAGGCGGCGCAGCTTTATTGTACTGTTGGGCCGCTTCTTCGGAGATATATTCGAAAATCTTGACGACTTTACGTACTCCGCTCACCGAGCTGGCCGCGTCAGCCGCGATTTTGGCTTCGTGCTGGCTAACCCGCCCCATTAAATACACAATACCGCTTTCGGTGATGACCTTAAAGGTATTGGACTGAATGTCTTTGGCATCCACCAAGGCGGCCTTGACTTTGCCGGTAATGAGCGTGTCTGATGAGCGCGAAGTCAAGCTGGCCGAACCGGAGATCGCCAATTCATTGACCACCGATTGCACCCCTTCAATGGCGCTGATTTCGCGCTCGACGGTCGCTTTCAGATTGGCATCCTTGACTTCACCAGTCAGTAAGACCCGGCGATTAAAGCTATTCGCATTCACATGGCCATTGCTGCCCACCATGGAATTAATTTTGCTCTCGCTTTTCAAGACGATGGATTTATCTTCGGTTTGCGCGCCAAAAGTGCGGCGATCGGTTGCCGCCAGCGTGCCGAGAACGGCGCTGCCGACCGCGACTTCGATACAGCCTTGCAGCGCGGTGAGTGTGAATAAGCCCAGCGCGAGTGCGCATAAGGGACGTAACAGCGGCATTTTTCTGCGCTCGGCCAGGGTCGATTTAATCATGACTTTCTTCTCCAAACAAAGCGACATCAATGCCATCGCACAGGCAATGTATGGTTAATAAATGAACTTCCTGGATGCGCACCGTGCGCGCATGGGGCACGCAGATATGCACATCGGCATCGGTAATCATTTTGCCGATAGCGCCACCGCCCTTGCCAGTGAGCGCCACCACGCGCATATCGCGCTCCAGTGCCACTTCAATCGCTGCCAGCACATTGGCCGAATTGCCGGAGGTGGAAATGGCCAGCAAAACATCGCCCGCCTGGCCAAATGCCTGCACCTGCTTGGAAAAAACTTCACGGTAACTGTAATCATTGGCGACCGCGCTCAAAATGGAGGTATCGGTCGTGAGTGCCAGCGCGGGCAGGGGGAGCCGTTCGCGCTCGAAGCGGCCTACCAGTTCGGCGGCAAAGTGCTGACAGTCGGCAGCCGAGCCGCCATTGCCGCAGGCTAAAATTTTATTGCCATTCGAGAGCGCCGTAAACATCAATTCGACGGCTTGAGTAATGGCAGGTTCCAGTGCGGCGGCGGCCTGGATTTTGAGTTCGGCGCTTTCGTGGAAGTGCCCGAGGATGCGTTGATTTATCATAGTGGTGGGATTATAGGCGAAAATTTTGGTTATAGGGTGAAGTTTGGGTTCAAGCCTGGATTGCATCTTTTAACCAGGACACCTGACCATCATCAATGGCAATAACATCGATACGACAAGGTGGAACTTGTTTAAAACGTAGTAAATAATATTGTGCAGCTAAAATCAATCGACGTTGCTTGGCGCGGGTAATGCTTTCTGCTGCGTTGCCATAACCACGCGAGGCGCGCGTGCGTACTTCGACAAAAATCAGCGTTTGTTGTTCCCGCATAATCAAATCAATTTCACCTGTTTTACACAGAAAATTGCGCATCACCAAAACCAGGCCTTGCGCTTCCAAATACGCGAGCGCCACATCTTCGCCGGCCCGGCCTTCGTGTTGCTTGGCGGTGGGGTGTTTGATAGCGAGTTGGCTGACGGGGTGGCCAGATTTTGAGTTGGCGCTGGTCATGGATTTTTCTGCCACGGTTGCAAGCTGCCAGCACGGTAAACGGCGGGTAACAGTTGCCGCTCGAAATGGGGCGTGCCCCGGTTTTGCGCGCTCCGGCCAAATTGGACGGCGAGTTTGCCGGTTACCCCATCGATTTTGAAGGACGCGGTGCGGCCAAGTAAAATTTCATGGGCGACACGGTAGGCATCGACCCCCAAGGCATATAGCCGCTCATTGTCGGGCGGGGGCTTGACTTCATTGAACAGGCGCGGGTAAATCATCACCGCGCTATGGTCGGGTTGCAACTGCCAAGGTAAATCCAGCACCCGAATCCCCTCCAGTAGTGGTGCTGGCTCACTCTCTTCGGCTTCCAGGCTCACGCGCGTGCTGCTGTTGATTTGCGAGGTCGCATAAACGCTGGCATCGCTTGCCAACAAGGGGCGCATTTGGCGAATTTGTGCGGCATCCATCGCAATAAACACCAGATTGGGCTTTTCATTGCGGATTTTGGCTTTCAATTGCTTTAAGCCGGAGGCGCTGAAATAACCGCTGGAGGAAAATAATTCAAATGGCGTGGCTTCACCCCGGCCCAAACTTTGCCATTGAGTAACAAATGCTTTGGCGGCACGGCGTTGCCATGCCACGTTCGAAGTCAAGACCAATAAGCGCGCCTGACTTTTTTCACTGGCAGCCCAACTGGCCGCCTGGCGTGCTTCATCTTCAATCGACAGCCCAATCGCCAAAATATTGGCACTTGACGTGGCGGGTAAAGGCGTGGGGTCGAGTTGGCTTAAAACCAGGGTGGGTTTGCTCACAAAATTGCTTTGGGCCAATCCATTGGCGGCTGATCGTGCCAATGGGCCAATAATCAAATCATATTCCCCACTCAAAGCTTGATAAACATCGAGAATTTCTGGTACTGTGTCGCCAGTTTCAATTAATTGCACGCTCACGCCATCGCTGTCTCGCTCAAAGCCTGCCATCACGCCTGCTCGCACCGCATTGGCAGCCGCCGCAAGGTTGTCGGAATGGGTGGGCAGCATCAAGGCAATGCGCGCAATGCTGGCAGGTGTGGGCGTGCTGGCCGTAGTGGGGGCCGAGCGGTCCGGGGCGGGCGCAGTTTGCGCGCCACATAAGGCCGGGGTGATGAGGGCCGGGGTGATGAATGTTACCAAGCCCAACCTTACCCAAGCGATAGTTTGTTTGATCCAACCTGACATAGAATGCTCCAATGACCGCCACAATATCGAGTTTGCCGATTCTGGAAGAAGCGGCTTTGCAATCTTACCCTAAGGCGACATTATATGTGTTAGCCACGCCAATCGGAAATATCTGCGATATCAGTGTACGCGCCCTGCATGTGTTGGCAATGGTGGATGCGGTGGCTTGTGAGGATACGCGCAACAGCGCCACCTTGCTGACGCGTTATGGCTTGAATCGCCCTTTAATTGCCGCGCACCAACACAATGAGCGCGAAGTCGCGCAAAAAATTATTGCGCGCCTGCAGGCGGGTGAGCGCATCGCTTTGATTTCGGATGCGGGCACGCCCGCCATTTCTGACCCCGGTGCCAAAATTGTGGATGCCGTGCGGGCAGCAGGTTTGCGCGTGATGCCGCTACCGGGGGCGTCGGCTTTACTGGCGGCATTATCGGCCAGTGGTTTGCTGGATGAACAATTTTATTTTGTTGGATTTTTGCCTAATAAGGCCCAGCAACGCGAACATTATTTGCAAACCCTGCGTACCATACCTGCTACTTTGGTGTTTTATGAAGCGCCGCACCGGATTCTTGATACGGTGCAAGCCTTGGCGACGGTATTTGAGCCAGAACGCCAAATTGTGCTGGCGCGGGAATTAACCAAGCTGTTTGAAGATATCCATCGTTGCCCCTTGTCCGAAGCCAGCCAGTGGTTGCAAGCGGAACCACAACGCATTAAGGGGGAATTTGTTGTTTTATTGCAAGGGGCGGCACGCCAAAACGAAGCCGAACCCGCTGAGGTGACGCGGATTTTACGGATTTTGATGGCTGAATGCCCCTTAAAACAAGCAGCGGCGCTGGCGGCAAAAATTACGGGTTTGAAGAAGAATGATGTGTATCAACGTGCCTTGTTATTAAAGGGGCAAGATGAGCATGCGGACGAAGCAGACGAAACAGATAATTAAAGTCAGGAGAGCGTATGAACCACGGAGAGTCTAAACTGTGCCCGGCTTGCGCGGCGCAATTTGTTTGCCATAATTCCGGGCAACAAGCTTGCTGGTGCGCCAGTTTGCCGAAAATCATGCCACTGCCAAGCGTAGACCAAGCCGCTGCATCCGATGCTGTGGCAGGCTGTTATTGCCCGGCTTGCTTGCAGCGCATTATTAACGAGAAAACGCAGGAAAAAATGCAAGAAACGGCACTGCCTACATCAAATTGACATTTTCTTGCGACGTAACCAGCATTTTTGCCACATCGGTTATTTTTTGTCGATGCGCGCGCGCATAGTCATGCAATCGTTGGAAGGCTTGCTTTTCGTTAATGGGGTGCTTGCCCATCAATAAGCCGACTGCTGCGCCGACCATGCGCGCGGATTCAACCTGGCTTTGCAAATGCACTTCACGCGCCCGTAAGCGCTCCATTTCTTGCGCCCGCGCCAATGAAATGGTGATAAAAGGCAGGATTTGTTCCGCATTGATCGGCTTCATCAAAAAGCCTGCGGCACCCAGCGCACTGGCCTGTTGTATTTCTGCGTGGCCGTTTTCGGTACTTAAAAATACGAAAGGCACACTGGTTTCTTCGGTTAAATTTTTAGCCAGAATCAAACCA
>CAMBDR010000314.1 GCA_945864765.1 Janthinobacterium lividum
AACCTCCCGCAATTTGGTGCAGATAATCATTATCTTTACGTCAGCCGGGTGCAAGAAGAAAGCGAAGTCGATTTTCACAATGATTTGATTCGGATTGACCTGGCGCAAGCGCATGAACAAGTCATTGCCAAGAGTGAATTAGCAACCCAATATGCACTGGCACCGAATGGCCAGCAACTGGCCTGGCGCGAGCGTTTCCACGTATTTGTTGCGCCACTGCCGCTGACTGGAAAAACGATTAACCTGGGCAAAGGCAGTGATGGTTTGCCGAGCAAGCAATTGGATCACATCGCCGGGGAATACCTGCATTGGTCGGGCGACAGCCAACGCTTACATTACACTCTGGGTGATCAATTGTTTAGCCATGATGTGAGCCGCAGCTTTGTCTGGCAAGCGCCCGCGCCGGAGGATGAGACCCGCAAAGATGCAGCGGTCAGCAGTGCGCAGAGTGCACCCCCGGTCACGCCAACCATCCCGGCCACCCCGGCCACCCCTGGCATCGCGATTGGATTCAAAGCCAGCAGCGCCGTCAACCATGGCAAAATCGTCATTTCCGGCGCGCGCATTATCACCATGAAGGGCGATGAAGTGATTGAAAATGGCCGCATCGTCATCGAAAACAATCGCATCCAGGCCATCGGCAAAGCCAGTGACATTGCCATCCCCAAGGGCGCACTGGAATTTAATGCCCAGGGCAAAACCATGATTCCGGGCCTGGTTGATGTGCATTGGCATGGCGGCATGGGCGAGAATGGGATTATTCCCCAGCAAAGTTGGGTCAATTACGCATCACTGGCCTTTGGTGTGACCACCCTTCATGATCCTTCCAATGACACCGCGCAAATCTTTACCCAAAGCGAAATGCAGCGCGCCGGCAGCATCGTGGGGCCACGCATTTTTTCCACCGGGACGATTTTATATGGGGCCAAAGGCTCGTTCGCGGCACCGGTAGAGAGCTTGGACGATGCCTTGCTCCACCTCAAACGACAACAAGCAGCGGGGGCGTTTAGCGTGAAAAGTTACAACCAGCCCCGGCGCGAGCAAAGGCAGCAAGTGATTGAAGCCGCACGCCAAACCAATATGATGGTGGTGCCGGAAGGTGGCTCACTGTTTCAACACAATATGACGATGATTATCGATGGCCATACCGGCGTCGAGCACGCGCTGCCAGTGGCCAATGTGTATGACGACGTCAAACAGTTATGGTCGCAAACAGCGGTCGGCTACACACCCACTTTGGGGGTCGCGTATGGCGGGCTGGATGGCGAACATTATTGGTATGCGTATTCCGAGGTATGGAAGCATCCGCTACTCACCCGCTTTGTCCCCCCCACCATTTTGCAGGCGCGCAGTGTGCGCCGCTCAATTGCCCCCGAGTCAAACTATAACGCCTTCGACGCGGCGCGGGCAGCAACAGCCTTGCAGCGCAGCGGGGTGAATGTGAATTTGGGTGCGCATGGCCAGCGCGAAGGTTTGGCCGCGCACTGGGAGTTATGGACCCTGTACAAGAGCGGCATGACGCCGCTCGAAGCCTTACGGGTTGGCACCTTGAATGGTGCCAAATACCTCGGGCTGGAGCGCGATATTGGCTCGCTGGAAGTGGGCAAACTGGCCGATCTGGTGTTGATTGATGGCGATGTATTGCAAAACTTCCTGCAATCAGATCGGGTTAGCCATGTGATGCAAAATGGCCGCCTGTTTGATAGCCAGAGCATGAACCAAATCCTGCCGCCCGCCAAACCACGCCGACCATTTTTCTTTGAAGGCCAGCATGCCATTGGCATGCCGGTACAAGCCTTGGGCGCGGAGCATGGCCACTAAGCGCGGCCAAACTTAAACTAAAGCTCCAACTAAGCCAGCGGTGCTAACTGAACCGCGATCCCGCTCAGTACCGAATTACCGGACAAGGGATCGCGCCAGTTTTCATCCAACAACTCATTCATATTCACACCGGGGCGCTGGCTTGCCACTTGCATTTGAATGCCGGGCAAATCATGACCCCAGCCATGCGGCAGGCTGATCACCCCCGGCATCATGTCATCACAAAATTTCACTTGCACCTGAATACGGCCATGCGTGCTGCTCAACTGTGCCTGCGCACCGTCAAGCACGCCGTAGCGCTGTGCGTCGTGCGGGTGTACCAGCGCTTCGCAACGATACGGCCCCTTGGCCAGCACGGGTAAATTATGCATCCAACTATTGCCGGAACGCACGTCACGCCGCCCAATCAAGACCAAATCAGCCGGCGCTTGCTGCAGTGCTGCGCTCACACGGGCCAAATCTTGCAGCAGCGCAGGTTCAGCCAATTCAATTTTGCCCGAAGG
Source organism: Janthinobacterium lividum (assembly GCA_945864765.1). Taxonomy (GTDB): domain Bacteria; phylum Pseudomonadota; class Gammaproteobacteria; order Burkholderiales; family Burkholderiaceae_D; genus CAMBDR01. Next base: position 2,325 of record CAMBDR010000314.1, read on the forward strand.
CGTGCGCAATAGCTCGGGTACACGCGCTTGCAAAGGCCCTAAATCAATGCCATTTTGCGCCGCTTTCACTTTATCCAGATTCAAACCCTCTGGCGTTTGGCCGTAGCGGTCGCCATAAGGCCCCAGGCGCAGGGCAAAATCAATTTGCCGCTCGGGGCCGTTCAAACCTTTGGAGGCTGCGATAATCGCCTCGGCATACGGGCCAGCCAAACGGTTAACGTCGTCAGCAAACCAGCCATCGTCCAGCACAAAAGGGTTGACATCTGCTGCGCCTTGCACCATGCCCGTCAAGCGTGCCAGCAATTGCCACTCTGGCGGCTGGTCTGGCGGCATGGGCAAGACTGGTGCACTAAAGCGGGTGAAATTACGATACGCAAACTGTTGAAACGCCACATCAAAATGCGCGTCTTCCAACGGTGAAGGGCCGGGTAGGATGACATCGGCATGGCGCGTGGTTTCATTGAGATAAATATCAAAACTGAGCATGAAATCGAGTTGCTCCAATGCCTTGGACAGGCGCGGCCCATTCGGTGCCGATAACACCGGGTTGGAAGCGAGCGTAATTAAAGCGCGCACTTGCCCTTGCCCCGCTGTTTCAATTTCTTCGGCCAAACAAGAGATGGGCAATTCGCCCAGCACTTCCGGTGCATGGCTCACGCGCGCATGACGCCGTCCCACCACAATGCCGCGCCCTTTGCCCGCTGGTCCCATGGTATTGCTGGCGAATCCGGCGGCACGGGGAAATAACATGCCGCCCTCGCGATCAAGGTTACCCGTCAAAATATTCACCACATCCACCAACCAGCTCGCCAGCGTGCCAAATTCCTGGGTACAACTGCCAATGCGCGCATACAAGGCGGCGCGTGGGCTGCTTGCCAGTTGGCGCGCCAATTGTTTGATGTTGTCCGCATCAATGCCACAACGCGCCGCCATGGCTTCGGGCGCAAACGCTTGCACCGCCTGTTGCAATTCATCCCAGCCATTCAACCATTCACGCAAACGCCCTGGTTGGCACAGGTTTTCAGCAAACAGGGTATGCACCACGCCCAGCAGTAAAAACACATCGCTGCCGGGGCGAATAAAATAATGCTCATCAGCCAGGTGCGCGGTTTCGGTACGGCGCGGGTCAATCACCACCATGCGTCCGCCGCGCGCGCGCAGGGCCTTGGCCTTGCCACGAAAATCGGGCACGGTCCATAAACTACCATTGGATGCCATTGGATTGGCCCCCAAAATCACCAGTAAATCGGTACGTTCGATATCGGGTACGGCGATTGAATAAAACGTACCATACATCCAACCGCTGGCAAGCTGCTTGGGCATTTGGTCCAGCGTGGAGGCAGAAAACAGGTTACGTGTGCCCAGTGCGCGGGCCAATTTGGCGTAATATAACAACAAACCTGCTTTATGGGCACCGGGATTACCCACCACCGCCGCCACCGCATCGTTGCCATATTGCTGGCGCAAGGGCAACAAACGCTGTTCAATTTCGGCAAAGGCTTCATCCCAACTCACGGCCACAAACTTGCCATCGCGCTTGACCAAGGGTTGGCGCAAACGGTCGGGGTCTTCATGTAAGTCTTTGATGGCGGTACCCTTGGGGCAAATATAGCCATGGCTAAAGACATCATTGGCATTGCCACGCACGCTGATTATTTGGCGACCATTCATCTTCAATTCCAGCCCACAACAGGCCTCACAAAACGGACAGGTGCGGTATACGGTGCTAGCAGATTGGGGCTCGGTCATGATTGGGGTTTCCTGATTGATGAGTTAAATGAATCAAAACATCAACATGGTAGCTGATTTTTAGAATTTTATGCGACGATTCATCCATTCTGACGCTAACTTGCTATACTCAAAGCGCACAATGATCAAAGACGGATGGCTATGGATTTCCTCTATCAAATCTCGCCTGCAACCTGGCTAAAAATTGGCCTATGCTCGCTTTTGCTGGGCGGCACTTCGACATGGTTTTTATTTGGCGCACAACTTGGGCTGCCTGTTTTAACCATTAATCTTAGCAACCGCCCTACCAATAACACCGTAACACCCCCTGACCCAAACCTGCCAGTACCACAAGTACATGCCATTGCCCCGGAAGGCATTCTTGACCAATATGTTGAATTTGCTGAATTACTCTCATTCATAGACACCGAATTCCAACCCGACTTTGTGTTGCCGCCCGCCATTGCACCAATTGGCATCCTCGACCCTGCCTGGACTGGAGCCGCCCCATGAACCATTTGCGCCACTTTCAAGCATGCTTGCTATTGTGGATTTTGCTCGTTTGCAGCTTTGCGCCAGCACGGGCAGACAAACCGGAGGAAATGCCCATCTATCTCTACACCAGCCCCATCACCGAAGCTTTTTTCAAAGCCAATGGCGCGAATTATGGGACGCTTTTAGTGCGTTGGCGCGAATATTTAAGGCCATACAATGGCTTTAAAATGATCAATCGGCGCGAATTGCTGGCGGGCTTAAAGCCGGGAGTATTGGTACTGGGTTCTGCGGTTTTACTGGATGAACAAGAGCGCGCCGCCATTGAAGCCTATGCCGGCAATGGCGGTAACTTGCTGGTAAGCTGGGGCACGGGTGCGCGCGATGGCAAGGGCAGCTGGACGGGTTACCAATTTCTGGAAAAATTAATGGATGTAAAAGTGCTGGGCACGCTGGACCGCCAACAAAATGAGTGGTTCTTAAACCCCTTTGGCGATGGCCCCCTCACCTGGACGGTGCCAGCGGGCAAGCGCATTTATCTGGGCCGGACGGCCGAAACACCGTTGCGCCTGCAAGCGGCCCACCTGGCCGGGCGTTACATGGAATGGGGACGCCATCCCGGTGCCAATAATGATACCGGTGCAATTGCCTACAGCGAAAAAAACGGCTCGCGCCGCGTGATGCTGGGCTTTTCTGAAGTAAGTTGGGAATTTGATCAGGACAGCGATTTAATGCCGATTTTCGACGCCAGCTTTGCCTGGTTGCGCCACCAGATGCGGGCCTATACAGCAGCGTGGCCACAAGGCTATACTGCAGCCCACTTACTGGAAATGGATACCGAAGATAAATTTCTGGGTGCCGAAGGATTTGCCCAGGATCTTGAAAAAGTCGGCATGAAAGCCACCTTTTTCTGTCTGACTTCGATCGCCAAAAACCACAAAAAGCTGGTGAATCACCTCTATGAAAAACATGAAGTTGCGTTTCATGGCGATGTCCATGTCGGCTTCAAAGGCAAACCTGCAGCCCAGCAAGAACAGCGCATCGCTACCATGCAAAAAGAAATGATGGCCACGCTGCAAGCCGAACATGTACTACGCCGCCCCGGCTTTCGTGCCCCAACCGAATCATATGATGCCGACACCGAGCGCCTGTTGCGCCAACATGGCTTTGGTTACCATGTGAGTCAACCGGAACAAACCGAAGCGCGCCTGCCGTTTTTTTCCCGCGCCGAAGAAAATCTGTCTTCCGAGCAAGCCCTGGTGGTCTTGCCCCACACGCAAAATGACGATTTAAACTACACCAAACTCAAAAAGCAGCCGGAACAAATCAAAATTCAAATGGAAAAAGAGCTCAATTACGTCCTGGAAATGGGGGCGCTGGGC
>CAMBDR010000315.1 GCA_945864765.1 Janthinobacterium lividum
CTTTGCCGCCGGCCACCTGCCGGGTGCGCAATTTGCTTCGATTGATCATGATTTATCGAGCGCCAAGATTGGGCCGGATGGCCAGTTTCGTGGCCGCCACCCTTTGCCCGATCAAGCAGCTTTTATCGAAACGCTACGCCGTTTTGGCATTTCAAACGATACGCAAGTGGTAGCCTATGATGCGCACGGCGGCATGTATGCGGCGCGCCTGTGGTGGATGTTGCGCTGGGTAGGCCATGCCCAGGTGGCGGTATTGGATGGTGGCATGGCCGCGTGGCAAGCCAACGGCGGCACGCTCAGCACCGCAACGCAAGAGCGCGCGCCCGGCCAGATCACGCTACGCCCTGCGCTGGTGCGCACGGTGGATGCGCAACATGTGCTGGCCAATTTGAACGGTGGGCCGGATCAGGTGCTGGATGCACGCGCGGCAGACCGCTTCCGGGGTGAAAATGAAACCATTGATCCGGTGGGCGGCCATATTCCGGGCGCAAAAAACCGCTTTTTTAAAGACAATTTGACGGCTGAAGGACAATTTAAAGCGGCGGCGCAATTGCGTGATGACTTTGGCGCACTGTTACCGGATGTGAATCATGCGATCATGCAATGCGGCTCGGGTGTTACGGCTTGCCACAATTTGCTGGCGCTGGAAATTGCGGGTTTGCCGGGTGCGGCGCTGTATCCGGGCTCGTGGAGCGAGTGGTGTAGCGATGCCAGCCGCCCGGTGGCTACGGGGGCTGCAACGGGTGTCGCAACGGGTGTCGCAACGGGTGTCGCAAGTTAAACAGCGCAAGCTCGCGCAACACTTTTTAATCCGTCGCCACCTGCTAAAAAGAATACCTTGATTCATTACGTCATGCCATACCTGTACGGGGGCAGCATGACGTTTTTTTACAACTCCGCACTCATCCAACATAATTTCAGGCCATCAATTGCCTATTTTTAGTTTTTAACACCAAGTAACGATTAAAATAAACAACGGGTTTATGTTTGACAAGCGATAATGATCGCTTTTTCCAGCTTCCCCCGCAACAATGTCTAACCTTGGTAACCTGAAGCGAGAAAAGTCGTGGCGAGAAAAAAAATTTCCATCCTGCTCCGGGTGATTTGTATTCTGATGCTGATTTGGCTTACTGCCAAAAATCCTGAAAATGCAATTGAAATCCTGTTTGTTTCAGCCCTGCTGTATGGCGCATTCAAGTGGTTGCAACACCGCCGTCCAACTCCTGCTGCACCGTTAGCCGCCACAGTACCACCACCACCTTTGGCCAACAGACCACCAAACAGCCCGCAGACAGCACCACCCAGGCAGGCAACACCACCCGGCCAGCCCGGCATTGCATCTGAACCGCGCAATATCACTGCCGGTTTTCAGATTCCACCACCACCCAAGGACTTGTACCGCATTGGCAGGTGGATTCCCAAAACAGAAACCATCGAGCTGGGCGGTATGCTGATCCAGGGTGGGATGGTTTATTTCGGCACACACTTGCAAACCAGTATCGGCACGATTGAGCCAGCCCTGATTAACCCACAACTGTCCCTTGCCAAGAAGGCTGATTTCACCCTCAACCAAACGGACTATTGGCCAAACTATTCTGGCATTTCTCCCGCCGCACGTAAGGCCTGGCTGTGTTGGCTGGCAGATGGCCGAAAACACCCCGATGCAGATATTGGCTATGTATTTTTGTATTTCTATGGCTTGGAACGACGGGTTTTGCGCGATGGTGCCAACGATCCGGTAGCCTTATCGGATCGACCTGATATCCTGATCGAATTAAAGCGATTAGCCGCAATCTATAGTCCACGCTCCAACACGTTCAAGCAATATTGCGCCCAACTCATTCAATTTCTCGAACTCGCCACCAGTGATGATAAATTGTATGAAAAGCCTGTGCCTGCGCTGCTACCAGGTTATGAATTTCCCTTTTATATGCGCTTGGCAATTGGGCAGGCGGTCGTTGCGGGCAAGCCGATTGCTGCGCATCTCGCAAGTGCTTGGGTCATGTATGACCCGGCCATCCAACGCCGAACGGCAGCCACGCGTTGCGCCGATGAATTTCTGGCCTTATTCCCGATCAAATATCGCCAGACATATGGTGATGGCCTCAAAATTGCCCCTAACCGTACCAAATTAAAGTTTGCTTACCATCCCGCATCAGCAGGCTTTCTTGGTGAAAAACCAATCAGCTTTGATTGTGGCAATATCCCGGATGTGGCAGCATTAACCAAGCCGATCAAACAACTCCAGGCAGTGGTTGACGAGTGCGCCACAGAATTAAGCGCCTTCAGCCGTTTCATAGGGAAAAACCCCGAAAAACGCAGCACCAACGAAGCGTTGCTGCAATTGCCCCTCTGTATCTGGCCCTTGGCGGCAATACAGACGATGACAACTATCCAAACCCAAGTGGCAGAACGAATGCAAACCATGCAAATAGCGGATCTACTTGGTTTGTTTGGCGCAGTATCCGGCCTGGAAAGTTTGCGTGGTCTGACCAAAGCGCTCGAATCATCCGGAATTGGCATGGAACCTGCTATTTTACTCAACAAGAGTGTTCTCAAACCCGGTGCCAGAGTGGTTCTTTTTAAAGATACGACCAGCAATGGCGCAACCAGCAGCGAACCAAAACCGGCAGCAGGCTATCAGGCCGCCTTGGTAACGGTGGAGCTGGCCGCCGCTGTAGCCCATGCCGATGGCGATTTTTCTGATGCCGAAGTGGCAGCCATTGATCAACACATTAGCACATGGTCGTATTTAACGCTGGCACATCAACAGCGCTTAAAAGCACGTGTGCGCTGGTTGGTGGATGAAGGCGTTTCACTGGCAAGCTTAAAAAAGAAAATAGAACCACTGGATAGCCCTACCCGCCATGCCATTGCCAGTTTTACCGCCCGGATGGCGCAAGCCGATGGCATGGTCACGCCGGATGAAATCAAGCTCCTGGAGAAAATGTATAAGCTACTGGGCATAGAACAGCAGCAAGTATATAGTCAGCTCCATAGCGCAAGCACCACCCATGCGCAACCGGCATCGAGCAAAACAGGTGCAGGGCCAGATGCGGTCGCAGATATGGGCACAGGTACAGGTGCAGGCGCAAACAATTTTAGCCTGGATAGCAACAAGATCGCCATGTTACAACAGGAGAGCGAGCAATTGCAGGTCTTGTTAAGCGCCATCTTCACTCAAGAGCAAGAAACCGACACGCCCACGGCGCTACCAAAACCAGAAGGGGCACCCGAATCACCCGACCATCCTACCGAATCCGATGAGCCCGATGGCCGCCGCCGATTGCTTGGCCTTGACGCGGCCACCTCCGCGTTTGCACGCATGCTATTATCCCGCCCCACATGGTCGCGCAATGAATTGGAAGATGTTGCCCACGATTTGGAAGTGATGCTCGATGGCACGCTGGAACAAATCAACGAAGCCACGCTCGACGCGTTCAACCTGATGTGTACAGAAGGTGACGAGCCGATTGAAGTCAACCCTGAAATTTTTGAAAAATTACCACTATGAATACTCCCCTCATTCGCCCCAAAGACCGCGATGCCGTGATTCAGTCATTGCGCGCCGGCGTGGTACCACGCACCGGCCAGCAATTGATTCAGGTTGGCCGCAGCCAGGAAGTAAAAACCATGCTGGCGGATATTGAGCGGCTGGCCGATGGCGGCGCAACCATTCGCTTCGTGATTGGTGAGTATGGCGCAGGCAAAACCTTCTTCCTGAACCTGATTCGCGCCATTGCCATGGAGAAAAAACTGGTTACGGCCCATGCTGACTTAAACCCCGACCGCCGATTACACGCCTCCGGTGGCCAGGCGCGCTCTTTGTTTGCTGAACTGATGCGCAATTTATCCACCCGCACCAAACCGGATGGCGGCGCAATGCATGGCATTGTTGAAAAGTTTATTGCCACCGCCAAAATGGAAGCCGCCAGCAGTGACAAAAGCAGCGAAGTCATTATCCGCGAGAAGCTCCTTGATCTGACCGAAATGGTCAACGGTTTTGATTTCGCCGATGTCATTACGGCTTATTGCAAGGGTGTTGAATCCGGCAATGAGACCTTAAAATCGGACGCAATACGCTGGCTACGCGGCGAATTCAGCACCAAAACCGACGCCCGCCAGGCATTAGGGGTACGCACCATCATCGATGATGCCTCCTTTTATGACCAGCTCAAATTATTTTCCCGTTTTGTACGCATGGCGGGCTTCTCCGGCTTCGTCGTTTGCCTGGATGAATTAGTCAATTTATACAAGCTGGCCAATACCCAGGCCCGCAATGCCAACTATGAACAAATTTTACGCATCCTGAATGACACGCTGCAAGGTAACGCAGTTGGGCTGGGTTTCATTTTGGGCGGCACACCCGAGTTTTTACTCGACACCCGGCGTGGTTTATATAGCTACCCGGCACTGCAAAGCCGGCTCGCCGAAAACACCTTTGCCAAAGCGGGTTTGGTCGATTTTAGCGGCCCGGTACTCCGCCTTGCTGCCCTCAGTCACGAAGACTTTTATGTCTTGCTACAAAAGCTGCGCAATGTGTATGCTGGTGGCGCGGTTGAAAAATTCCTGCTGCCCGATGCGGCCATCGCCCCATTTATGGCGCATTGTGCCACGCGCATCGGCGAAAACTACTTCCGCACGCCACGCACCACCATCACCGCCTTCATCAACCTGTTGGCCATTTTGGAGCAAAATCCTGGCACGGCATGGCAAGATTTACTGCCGCAAATTGCGCTGGTGCCAGACCATGGCGGGCTTGGTGACATGAACGACAACCATGACAATCATGACATGCAGCACACCCCGGCCACCCCGCCCCTGCCGACGGATAGCGACGACGATCTCGCCACCTTTAGACTGTAAGCCCATGACGGAATCAGCATCCCATTCATTCGATTTACTGGACCGACGCATTCAGCACTGGATTTGGATGGCACAATGGACGGAGTTACACGACGTGCAAGAACAAGCGATTCCCGCCATCTTGCGCGCCGATCACGATGTGATTATCGCCGCACAAACCGCAGCAGGAAAAACCGAAGCGGCATTTTTTCCGATGCTGACCCACATGCTCACCCGCATGCAGGAAACCGGGGCACCCGGCCTGTGCGTGTATATCAGCCCCCTCAAAGCTTTAATTAACGATCAATTTGGCCGGCTGGAGCAGCTCTGTGCCACACTCGACCTGGCCGTGTGGCCGTGGCATGGTGATATTTCTTCATCGCAAAAAAAACGCTTCTTCAAACAGCCCAATGGGATATTACAAATCACGCCCGAATCGCTGGAGGCCATGCTGTGCAATCGTGGCTTTCAAGTGCCGATACTTTTTGCGCATTTACAGTATCTTGTCATCGATGAACTGCACGCCTTTATTGGTACCGAGCGCGGCAAACAGTTGCAATCACTGTTACACAGAATCGATATCGCAATCAACAAAAAAGTACCGCGCATTGGCTTATCTGCCACCTTGGGCGACATGCGGCTGGCGGCCAATTTTTTGCGTCCACCTGCCGGGGCAGCGGTTGAAATTATTCAGTCAGCGCCTGGCGAAGGGCAAATCAGGTTACAGCTCAAAGCTTATCTGGATCTTGCCCCTCGCGCTATCCCCAAGCCGAATGCCACACCAGCCACACCAGCCACACCAGCCACATCAGGCCCACCTGGCACACCAGCCGATTATGATGACGATGAACCAGACGAATCCACATCGGGAGCCGCCGCTTCGGAAGCCGCCGCTTCGGAAGCCGCCACTTCGGAAGCATCCGCGTCTGAAACATCCATTACCGCCCACCTGTTTGCAAACTTGCGCGGATCAAACAACCTCATCTTCCCGAATAGCCGCGCCAAGGTGGAACAATACACCTGGCGTTTGCAACGCCTGTGTGAAGCCGAACACATTGCCAATGAATTCTGGC
>CAMBDR010000316.1 GCA_945864765.1 Janthinobacterium lividum
TCCAGATGATTGCGGTGTTGATCCAGCTCGCGGTCGGTTTGGTGCTTGTACAGCGCCATTTCGATTGCGGTGTGCAATTCGCGTTCTGAAAATGGTTTGACGATATAGCCATACGGATTGGTCAGTTTGGCCCGGTTCATGATTTCCGGGGTAGCATAGGCGGTAATAAAAATAACGGGTATGTCGTATTGGCTGCGGATCAGTTGGGCGGCGTTGATGCCATCCATGTCACCGTCCAGGTGCATATCCATCAGGATCAGATCGGGCTGCAATTCGTTTGTTAAGGCCAAGGCCTGCTCGCCGGAGCGCGCATGCCCGACCGGATCATACCCCAGCATGCGCAGTTGTGGCGCGAGTAGGCGGGCGATAATCACCTCGTCTTCCACCACGAGAATTTTGCTGGGGGCTTGTAATTGTTTCATTATTAAGATATATGAACTAAAAAGATACAGCCTTTCAGTCTACACCAGTTCGGTCAGCAGAATCGTCAAGTGTAAAAAATTTGGCAAATGTTTTTATATTTATTTTTATTTTTTGAAAAATTTGATCCAAATCATTTTTATGCGCGGGAATCTTCACCGCAATACCGACATCGCCAAAAATTTTGGTGGCATGGACACGGTATTTCGCCGCAGTGACGACCGCACCTTTTAAATCCGGAGATGAACATGAATCTGCCGCTGTTGTTGGATCAGGTTGAGAGTGCGCCGATCCGCGCGCAGTTTTATTTGAAGGTGACCGATAAATCGGTGGCGCTTGCCAAAGCCAGACTTTGCCGCAGTAGGGTTATGGGATTGTTGTAGGAATTAACTCGCCGCGATTGGGAAAATTTTGCCTTTGGCGGTATAATGTGCAACGCCTGATCCAACCAACTACCAACTACCCACTACCCACTAACTAACTCTATGCAAGCGCTCACTTGGTTACACTTGTCTGACATTCACTTCGATTCCAAAAAACCATGGAGTGATTCCTATGCGCGGGTACAACTTTTGGCGTATTTGACCCAGTGTTTTCAAAAAGAGCCGCAACTGCGGCCAGATTTGATATTTTGTACTGGCGATATTGCTTTTGGGGAGTTGCCAGGCGAGCCATTAGTGGCGCAATATGCGCAGGCCGCAGAGTTTTTTGAGCAGCTATTGCTGGTCTGCGGTGTTGCGAAAGATCGGCTGTTTGTAGTGCCGGGCAATCACGATGTGAATCGCAGGGCAATTGATGGGGATGCGCAAAGTGCGCTTAATGCCAAAGCTGACGATTCTGAGCGGCATGAGGCTGAAATTAATAGGCGTATCCATAATCGTTCATTTGAATTTCAGAATGCCATGCATCGCTTGGCGGCTTATGTTGACTTTACACAGCGATTCCTTCCGCATCAATATGATTCTGATGGCCGTGCGACCTATGCCAAAGTGGTACAGGTGGCTGGTGCGACTATCGGTATCTGTGGTCTAAATTCAGCATGGGCCTGTGATGGTGGGGCGGAAGGAAGATTATGGTTGGGAGCCGAATGGCAATTTAACCGTGCCAAACTCGAACTGCAGAATACCACGTTGCGTATTGCCCTCATGCATCATCCGGTTGATTGGTTAAATCAATCTGAGCGTGATTATTCAGCCATCCGTATGGCGAACGATTTCCATTTTTTTCTGCACGGGCATAGTCAACCCCAGAATGCTTTGGTCGAGCCAGGTAAATGTACCACTATCACTGCTGGCATAATGGCTGCTGAAATTCCCTATGCATTTGGTGTCAATCTGGTACGACTTGACCTGGCCACTGGCAAAGGACAAGTGTATTTGCATCGTTACGACAAGTTTGGCTGGGCGATTGCACCAGTTTCCAAGAATGCGCCAAGTGGTGTGTGGGACATCGAATTTTCAGTGGAGCAACAATCGGCGAAGCTTGATGATGGTGCAGTTTTGGTAAGAAAGGCTGGTGCAGCCTCAGATCGCGACGCATCCCTGCTTGACAAATCTATCGCCATTCAATCACTCGAACTTAAAGACATCCGTGGTTTCACCGATCTGAAGTTGGAACTGAGTACGCCATCTGGCAATGATGGTCAATGGATCGTTTTTCTCGGTCAAAATGGCGTAGGCAAAACTACCTTATTGCGCAGCTTGGCTCTTGCCTTACGTAACCTGGATGATCGGCCAATCTGGCCCGATGCGTTTTCTGGCTGGCCGCGTACAATTGACCGTGATGGCACCCTTGCCAGACATGCCTTCATCAAAACAGTCTTGGCTGACGGCAGTGTTCACCAAACCAATATTACCAGTAACGGCTCCACCAAATTTTCCCAAACCCCCGAGCAAAATCAGCCCAGTCAATGTCTGTTATTTGCCTACGGCTGTCGCCGTGGTTCCACCACAGGCGGCCCCAAGCGTGAGTTCAGTTTTGACAAAGAAGGCGGCCCCGAAATCGCCACCCTGTTTGAAGAATTTGCTGGCATGGTGCATGCCGAAACGTGGCTCAAGGATTTAAGCAGCAAGCCCGCGCTATTGCGTGCGGTATTGGATGCCATTAAAACCTTTCTCGATGTGGATGCGGTTGAATTGCGCGATAACAACTTGCTCATTACCGAACATGACAAGCCACCGTTGGCCTTGAAGCAGTTAAGCGATGGCTACCTGACCAGCGCAGGCTGGTTTATCGACCTGTTGGCACGCTGGATCGATTACGCCGAACGCCAGGGCAAAATCATCGAACCCGGCTTCATGCAACAGATGCGGGGTTTGGTTTTGATTGATGAAATCGATATGCATTTGCACCCGCGCTGGCAAATCGAAATTATCCGGCGAACCCGCACCTTGATGCCGCAAATGTCCTTTATCGTCACTACCCACAACCCGCTTACCTTGGTCGGTGCCAAAGCAGAGGAAATCTGGATGCTGGAAAACGATGGCGGTAATATTGTGGCCACGCGCGGGGTGGAGGCACCGCTGCTACTGACGGGCGGACAAATTTACATGCGTTATTTTGGCATTCGGGACATCTACCCGGATGGTTTGGGCAGTGATATGCAACGCTACAATTTTTTAAGCCGCTATGCCTTGCGTAACGATGCCGAAGACAATGAATTGCAAGAGCTGCACCAACGGCTGGCGCAAGCAGGTATTTTGCCGGAATGGCCGATTGTGCCGCGCGAAGGTGCAAGCGATAAGCCTGTCAAGGCAAGCCCCAAACCACGCCGCCGTGCAGAGGCAAAAAAATGATTCCGGTGGTACGCGGTAAAGAGCCGCCCATCCTGCGTGCGATACGCCAGCGCGAGCTTGCCAGATTACGGCAATTGGGCACGATTACTTCAAATGATATTGATGGCTATCGCGATGTATCGGCAAGTCTATGGCGTGCTCAACATCTGAAGTGTTGTTATTGCGAAGCCATCATTCCCGAACATTACAACGATGTGGAGCACTATCGCCCTAAAGCCCGTGCTGACCGCACGCCCGGATGCCTTGAAACCCACGGTTATTGGTGGCTCGCTTTTACCTGGAGCAATCTGTTGTTTGCTTGCCCGGCATGTAATCGTTCGGCCAAAAACGACTGGTTTCCATTGACCCATGGTTCGGTTGCATTGCTGCCAGAGCAAAGACCTGACTCCCGCGAAAAACCACTGTTGCTCGATCCGGCATCCAGCACAATCAACCCGATCGAACATATTGTGCATGTCTTGCGTGGCACGCGCTGGCACCCCGAGCCGCGCAACGGCAGCCAACTCGGTTTGTGGACGATTAAGGTGTGCGATTTGGATCGCGATGAATTGCATGAATTGCGGGAAAAGCACATCACAGACATCGTGATCGAGAAAGTGGAAGCTTTTCAGTTTTATCTTGCCAATCGGCAGGGTAGTTTGGTGCTGAACAAGGAGTTTCGGCGGATGTGCGCCTTGTTTGCGCCTGAACAAGCGCACGCAGCGCTAAGTTACGATGCCCTGCGGCATTACATCCCCGATGATTTATTATTGGCGGTGATTGGTCAAACATGGCCTGCGCCTGGACAAGTGGCCGCACGAAAATGCAAATGACAAAAAGGGCTATGATTTAAAGTTTTTCGAAGACCAGTGAGTGCGGAAGGTCAATGTCTTTGTCGCGATTGGTTAAAATTGTTGGATATTCTTCATTTTGTAAAAGGAGACACGTTCATGAGCCAGTTTGTGCATCAGGTTGGTAGCAAAAGCTACACCTTTCGCGACTTGAAAGATTTACTTGCCCAAGCCACGCCCGCGCGCTCGGGTGACTTTTTGGCTGGGGTGGCGGCGCACAGTGCCGGGCAAAGAGTGGCGGCGCAAATGGCGCTGGCCGAATTACCACTCAAAACCTTCTTAAACCACTGCGTGGTGCCGTATGAAGACGATGAAGTAACCCGCCTGATTATCGACGAGCACGATAGCGCCGCCTTCGCCGCCATCAGCCATTTGACGGTGGGGGATTTTCGCAACTGGTTGCTGTCGGACGCGGTGGATAGTAGCGTTCTCACCCGCATCGCCGCCGGCATTACCCCGGAAATGGCGGCGGCGGTGAGTAAAATCATGCGCGTACAGGATTTGATTTTGGTGGCCAAAAAATGCAGCGTCATCACCCGTTTTCGCAATACCATCGGTTTGCCGGGGCGGCTGGCCACGCGTTTGCAACCGAATCACCCCACCGACGATATCACCGGCATTGCCGCCAGCATTTTGGATGGCTTGCTGTACGGCTGTGGCGATGCGGTGATCGGCATCAACCCGGCCAGCGACAATGTGCCGCAGGTGATTAAAATCGTCACCATGCTGGATCAATTAATTGCGCAATACAACATCCCCACCCAGTCTTGCGTGCTCACCCATGTTACCAACACCATGGCCGCCATCGAGCGTGGCGCGCCGGTGGATTTGGTGTTTCAATCGATTGCTGGCACGCAGGCGGCCAATAAAAGCTTTGGCATTAGCGTAAGTTTGCTGGCCGAGGTGCGCGCGGCTGCGCTGTCGCTGGGGCGCGGCACGCTGGGCAATAACGTGATGTATTTTGAAACCGGGCAGGGCAGTGCGCTCTCGGCCAATGCCAACCATGGGGTGGATCAACAAACCTGCGAAGCGCGCGCCTATGCGGTGGCGCGCAAGTTTTCGCCCTTGCTGGTCAATACCGTGGTGGGTTTTATCGGGCCGGAATATTTATACGACGGCAAACAAATCATCCGCGCCGGGTTGGAAGACCATTTTTGTGGCAAATTGCTGGGCCTGCCGATGGGCTGTGATGTCTGTTATACCAACCACGCCGAGGCCGACCAAAATGATATGGATGTCTTGCTCACTCTGTTGGGCACGGCGGGCTGTACCTTTATTATGGGCGTGCCGGGTTCGGACGATATCATGCTCAACTATCAAACCACGTCCTTTCACGACGCGCTGTATGCGCGCCGGGTGCTGGGTTTGCAGCCCGCGCCCGAATTTGCCGCCTGGCTGCAAGAAATGCAAATCATCAGCGATGCGCCGCAGATTACGCCAAATACTCAGGTGCCTGCGGCATTTCAACAGGCATTATTACGTTTGTCTTGAGGTGACAAGAAAAGCATCGGAGAAAATAATGAATGATGAACCCGTCATCACCAACCCCTGGCATGGTTTGCGTCAATTTACCTCGGCCCGCATCGCCCTCGGTCGCGCCGGCATCAGCCTGCCTACCGCGCCGCAACTTGCATTTCAAATGGCCCATGCGCGTGCCCGCGATGCAGTACACCAGGCGCTGGATGCGCCGGGCTTGTTGCAAGCGCTGGAAACCCAATTGCAATTGGGTGGCGGGCAGATTTTGACCAGTGCCGCCGGCAACCGCCCCACTTATTTGCAGCGCCCGGACCTGGGGCGACGGCTGGACGATGCCTCGCGTGCGCGGCTGGCGGCAGGCGCGGGCGGCGGTGCAACCCCTGCC
>CAMBDR010000317.1 GCA_945864765.1 Janthinobacterium lividum
ATTAAAAACCGGGTCAAAAGGTGATGATGTAAAAAAACTACAGGGCATCCTGGGCTTGACCGCTGACGGTGTGTTTGGCCCCGCCACCGCCAAAGCAGTCACCGCATGGCAAAGCGCGCACGGCTTGACGGCAGATGGCATCGTCGGCCCCGCCACCTGGAGCAAAATGACGGGCGAGGCGGCAGCGCGGGATGAAAGCGGCAATTTGATGGATACCGATGGCAATGTGGTTGAAATGAACTCGGCCAACGATGTCACCCCTGCCACATGTAAGGTTGGCGTCTGCGTGGCGGGGCTTGATCTCTCCAAACTGAACGGCAAAGTGCCCGATGCGGTACTGGCACAAATCCCCGAGGTTGCAGAGAAATATCAAATTAATTCGGTGTTGCGTTTGGCGCATTTTTTAGCCCAATGCGCGCATGAAAGCGGTAATTTCAAAGTCACGCAAGAAAACCTGAATTACTCTGCCGATGGCTTACGCAAAATATTCGGTAAATACTTCCCCGGTGATTTGGCCGATAGCTACGCGCGCCAACCCGAGAAAATCGCTTCCCGCGTCTACGCCAACCGCATGGGCAATGGCGATGAAGCCAGCAAAGAAGGCTATTTGTATCGCGGTCGCGGCTATATTCAATTGACGGGTAAGACCAATTACGCCTCATTTAATAAAATCGGTATCGACGACGTGTTGGCCACGCCCGATTTGGTCGCCAGCAAATATCCGCTGCTGTCGGCGGGGTGGTTTTGGCAAGCTCGTAGTATTAATGGCGATGCCGATCAGGGCGCAGGCGATGCGGCCATTCTTGCGGTCACCAAAAAGGTCAATGGCGGCACCAATGGTCTGGCTGACCGCACGGCCTTGTTTAAAACCTATTATGCTTTGTTGAGTGGCGCGTAATGAGGCACAACACCACGCCCGATCATGCCTGGGTAGCGCTCGAATCGCCGCAAGATGTGGAAAGTTGGATGGATTTGCATGACCGCGAATTGAAAAAGCTGTTGGGCGACCAGCCCGACGCTGCCAGCCGAGGCTGCGGTGCCTGTTTTACCTTGGCGCATGGCGGCGAAATTTTTATGCATACCAATAGCGACGGTGATATTTTGTTGGATGTGACCCCGGACGCACAATGGATCACACCCGTGATCTGCGCCAGCACGGGCGCGTCTCCCGCACGTGGCCAAATCTGGATTTTGCCGCAACATGTGTTGATTGAATTGATTCTGGGCTTAAATAGTTTGATTGCTTCGAGCAAGCTGGTGCTACGGCACGAATTTACTCGAACCAAAAATTGATTTTGCAACCGATGAAAATAACAAAAGAGAATAAAAAAGAGGCTTCAGGAGGCAAGCCCCCTGAATGGGTAGGATTTGAAGACCAGACGGGTTTATGGGCTGGTCTGTTCATATTATTTGGAATGATTCATGCGGACCAACATGCGAATGAATTCGCGCACGACTTGGCGATGATGGTCGTCAAGGCGTTGTAAATCTGCAATTAACTTGACATCAGCGGATTCAAAACGGGCTAATGCCTGTGGTGAGTCGGCGCTTGGGGTGCCTAATTCGCTGCCGCCAAAGCGTAGCCAATCAGAAGGAACGCCTAACCAACCTGCCAAAGTGCGCAGTTTTTCTTGCGTTGGAATGGCTTCACCCACAATCCATTTGCGTGCAGCATGCACTGTAATGGGGCGGCCATCAAAGCGGATATTGAACTCGCGTGCGAGACGAGTTGGGCTATCCGGTGAGTAATGAGCGTTTTTCAAAGCTGTTTGTAAGCGCTCGCTAAAATTTTCGCGTTCAGTAGAAGAGTTCATAGTCGGATTTTTTCAGATTAAGAGTTAGAGAAAAGTAGCTGCGAAGCAGCCACCGGCCATGACAAAATTCGTCGGTAAAATTAACATTTGTATTCCTCCTTAATTTATTTGAAGTTCACCAGCGCTACAATGTTCCGAAGTTTTGGTGATGGCGGAATTTTTTCCGTCCGAAGCAAATTGTACTGCTAAAATAAGAGGAATTTCCAATTTGTACGGCGAATTTACACATTCTTGGTGTTTATCAAAAAAATCACCCTTCACGCTTTACTGTATGTTGCCGTTTGTCATCTAAAGATGGTTCGAGATTAAATGAAATGTGACATTGTGCGGTAGCGAATGACACCATCCAGATCGAGGTTGCGACACAATTCTCCCATGGTATGCAGTAACTGTAGATGGGCAATTGCCTCACCCATGGCGAAACTGCGCTGATGCGGGTCCAGTTCGCGCTGAAACATGATGGGAACAATGTCTGCCGCAGATTGAGGTTGCTTGCAGGCAATGCGCACCTCACCCAGGCGTTGTTCGTGGTGTATACGCAACTGTGCGATGCGTGTGGCTAAACCGCGAAAGGGTTTGCCATGTGATGGCAAGACCAATGTGGTTTCTGGCAAGTCATCAAATTTATGCAATGAATCGAGATAAAGACCCAAGGGGTCGCCATCTGGTTCGATAGCAAACACAGAAATATTGGTAGAAATTCGTGGCAAAACCATATCGCCGGAAATTAACAATTGAAGATTTTCGCAATACAGCGCAACATGTTCGGGCGAATGGCCAAAGCCGGTGATCATGCGCCAGCTGTTTGCCCCAATGCGCAGCTGTTGCTGGTCGTACAGGCGCGTATAGGCGTGTGGCACGCTTGGCACCAGCGAAGGATAGTAGTTGCGGCGGCTGCGCATCGATTCCAGTAAAGCCGGGTCAGTTAAACCATGGCGTTCAAAATGGGGCAGGGCGGCGACGCCATCCGCCCCCGGCAAGCCCGCCGACATCATGCGCGCAAAAGCATATTCCCCGGTGCTGGCCCACAGCGGTACTTGCCAATGCTCGCATAACCATGCCGCATTACCAATGTGATCAGGATGGCAATGTGTTGCTAAAACGCGCAATACCGGGTGATTTTGGCAGTATGTTGCAAAAATGGCTTGCCAAGCGCTACGGGTGGCATCGTTTGCGATACCGCAATCAATAATGCACCAGCCGGGTTGGCCAGTGGGCGATTCATCGGCCAGTAGCCACAGATTAATATGGTTGAGTGCAAATGGTAGCGCCATGCGCAACCAAAACACGCCGGGTGCAACTTCCAGCAATTCGCTGGTGGCAGGCAAGGTGTCGCCAAATGGATAGTCAAGCGCATTTTCGTGTGGGTTCATCAGGCATTCTTTCCATTTTGATGTGGGGTGGCCTACAATACGGACTGGGTTGACGCTGACGTTTCCGTTTACGTTGACGTTCACGTCAGTTCGCGCTCTATTGTAATCTGAATTGTTCTTATTTGATATGGCTCTTGTTAAGGGTTTTATATGATGGCGGCAGCACCCAGTTATACCATAAGCGAATTGGCGCGAGAATTTGAGATTACGGCCCGCGCGATCCGGTTTTACGAGGATCAAGGTTTGCTCAGCCCGCTGCGCGAGGTTGGGCGCAATCGGGTTTATGGTGCGCGTGATCGTACCCGCTTGAAACTGACCTTGCGTGGCAAGCGTTTGGGTTTGTCATTGGCGGACATAAAGCATTTGGTGGATATGTATGAGTCACCCAAAGACACCATTGTGCAAATGGAACATTTTTTGGCGGTGTTGGCGCATCATCGAAAAAAATTGGAACAACAGCAACATGATCTGGAATTAGCATTGGCAGAAATCACGATGCATGAACAAGAATGCAAGCGTGTACTGCAACATCAGGCTGATCCGGGTGAATCTTGATACTTTGCCTGAGGTATACGTTTGCGTAAACGGAAACCTCGCTTATAATCTCGTACCAATCTCGTACCAATCTCGTACCGATTTGAAATTCTTTTTAAATGAGGGTCTTATGCTGCATCTTCCGGGTTTAACTTTTGATCATGGCGAAGATATCGCCGCCTTGCGTGAATCGATTCAACATTTCGCTGCCGCCGAAATCGCGCCGCGCGCAGCTCAAATCGATCATTCCGACCAATTCCCCATGGATTTATGGCGCAAAATGGGCGATCTTGGTGTCTTGGGCATTACCGTCAGCGAAGAATATGGCGGGGCTGATATGGGTTATCTGGCGCATATTATTGCCATGGAGGAAATCTCGCGCGCTTCGGCTTCGGTCGGCTTATCCTACGGTGCGCATTCCAATTTGTGCGTCAACCAAATCAAGCGCAATGGCACGGCTGAGCAAAAAGCCAAATACCTGCCCAAATTAATCAGCGGTGAATATATTGGTGCCTTGGCCATGTCAGAACCCAATGCCGGTTCGGATGTGGTCAGCATGAAACTGCGCGCCGATTTTAAAGGCGACCGCTGGGTCTTGAATGGCACCAAAATGTGGATTACCAATGGCCCTGATGCGGATGTCTTGGTGGTGTACGCCAAAAATGATCTGGAAGCTGGCCCACGCGGCATGACTGCATTTCTGATCGAAAAGAGTTTTAAAGGCTTTTCGGTGGCGCAAAAATTGGACAAACTGGGCATGCGCGGCTCGCATACGGGTGAATTGGTGTTTCAGGATTGCGAAGTACCGGCTGAAAACGTGCTCGGTGGTTTGGGCCGAGGCGTGAATGTCTTGATGTCTGGCCTCGATTTTGAGCGCACCGTGCTCTCGGGCGGGCCGCTTGGCATTATGCAAGCCTGTATGGATGTGGTGGTGCCGTATGTGCATGAGCGCAAACAGTTTGGCCAGCCGATTGGCGAATTTCAATTAATGCAAGGCAAGTTGGCGGATATGTATTCCACCATGATGGCGTGCAAGGCCTATGTGTACGCCGTGGGTCAGGCGTGTGACCGCGCTACCACACCTGAAGCGGTGCGCGCTTTGCGTAAAGACGCGGCGGGGGCGATTCTGTATTCGGCCGAAAAAGCCACCTGGATGGCGGGTGAAGCGATTCAAGCGCTGGGTGGCAACGGCTATATCAATGAATATCCGGTGGGGCGCTTGTGGCGTGATGCCAAGCTCTATGAAATTGGCGCGGGCACCAGCGAAATTCGCCGGATGTTGATTGGGCGCGAATTATTTGCCGAAACCCGGTAAAAATCATTGGCCGGGTGCCAGTCACCCGGTCGAACAGGGTAAAATCGTTCAGCTTCGCTTCCTTGACGAGATCCTCCATGTCCAATAATGCCTTTCCCAAATTACTGTCTTCGCAAATTGCGTTTGACCTGGCCCGTGCCATCCTTGATGGTTTTGATAAACACTACCGTTTGTTTCGGCAAGCCAGCCGCGACGCGCGTGGCCACTTTGACCGTGCCGAGTGGAAGATCGCACAAATCGCGGCGCGTGAACGCATCGATTATTACGACCATCGGGTGCGTGAATGCGTGCAAGTGATCGAAGATGAATACGATCAAAACGAACTGAGCGATGAAGTCTGGCGCGAAATGAAGCTGCACTATATCGGCTTGTTGGCAGATCATAAACAGCCCGAATTGGCAGAATCCTTCTTCAATTCAGTTTGTTGCAATGTGTTGCACCGCACCTATTTTCACAACGATTTTATTTTTGTGCGGCCCGTGGTGTCCACTGAATATATTGAAACCGATGAACTGTTGCCGTCCTATCGCGTGTATTACCCGAATCAGGAAGGCATGCGCTTATCGATTCGGCGGATTGTGACCAATTTCCAGTTGCAGCGTCCGTTTGAAGATTTGGATCGCGATATTGCCAGTGTAGAGGCGCGTTTAAAGCAATTATTTGGTGGCTCGGTGCCGGAAGCGAATCACCAGATTCAAGTACTGACCAGTTTATTCTTTCGCAACAAGGGCGCTTACATCGTCGGCAAAGGTATTAATGGTAGTTTCGAATACCCCTTTGTGGTGCCGATTTTGCATGGCAAAAAAGGCCAATTAATCCTCGATACCGTGTTATTCGACCCCGAGCATATTACCGTTTTGTTTTCCTT
>CAMBDR010000318.1 GCA_945864765.1 Janthinobacterium lividum
CACACACACACGCACCCACGCACTGGCACGCTGGCAAGCTGCCACCCGCCCACAGCGGGCCTAGCTGCCAGTGGAATTCTACGCCACTTCGCCCCCGGTCGGGCTGGCATTGTCAATGATCGGAGGCGAATCCGATTTACCCGACGTAGCCTTACCCCTGCTTGGCCGCTCTGTCGGCGCTGGCGCAGGCTTTTCTGCAGTAGTCGGCTTTTCTGCAGGGGCTGGCTCTTCAGTGGGCTTGGCGTCCGGTTTTTGCTCCGGCTTGCGGTCGGGCATTTTCCTTGCGCGCTGAACCAAAGGGTCAGGCATTAATTGCGGCCGCACAAAACGCCGTACCGAATGATCAACCTCCTGCTCATAAATATCCCCCTTCCCCGGATCGACCAATAGAATGCGCGCCAAGACCACCGCATCACAATCACATGAACAAGCACATTGGCCCGCTTCATGGCTGGCATAGCAATTACCCGGCGATTCGCCATTCGCATCCACACAACTGCACGCCTCCATGGGCTGCTCGGCCAATACGCGCAATTCATAGCCTTCCCGGATACGGGTAAAGCTCGCGCCGTTTTCATCATCTTCCGGCGAACTGGCCACATCACGCGGGGCGCAGGAATGCTGTTTGTGGCCGATCACCACCCATAATGGACTGGGCAAACTTTTGCAGCATTCTGGGTCGATTTCCAGGGTTTGATCTTTGGGAAACTCAATCAAATCGCCCCGGCAATCGAGCGCCACACCGGCTTGCACCAGAATTTGCAAATTGGCGCAGGCATCAAATTTGGCCTTGACTTCAAAACCGCATAAAACACCACAGCCCAGCATGGAACGAAACAACAGACGCGTCATGTCGCGCCCATAATCGACCACGGCGGTCAAGTCGTCGTCTTGCAGCAATAATCCGGGGCTAAAACGGGGCCGGATCAAAGAGGATTTGCCAATTTGTTTAAAGGGCAGGCGGTTATTGGGCATACTCATGTTGATACTCCTTATTGAATTCAATTAATTGTTTACATTTCACGGTCAACCACAGTCAGCCAAAGTTAGCCACAATCAACCATTATTAGCGCTGGGCGACCTGGGCGACTCATGAGCCATCCTTAAGCTTTGCTCAACTCACCCGGCACAATATGAAACACCGATAAATAATTCCCACCCGGACTGCCATTGCCACTGGGCGCAGGGCGCAAGCCAACCGCATTCGCATCCAGCGCCTGGCCTTTGCAGTCAATAATATAATCGCCCCGAATTTCGATTTCGGCCCGTGCGCGCGCATGGCGCACCAGCGTGTTGCGATCCCAGATTTCATCATCGGCCCAGTCGCCACTGACTTCAATGGTCACGCGCCGGGTGCTGCCTTCGGGGTCGCCCTCACGCGGCGCGTCCGGGGCCAGCCGCAAAATCGGCACCCGCACCGGTTCCAGCCAACCGCTGCGCTCATCGGGCACATGAATGGTGAAGGTGATGACATCTTCGCTCAGGGTTTCAACGCGCACCGGGCCAGAAAATTCGACCTGGAATTTGGTCGCCACCGGGGGATGCTTTTTCCAGTCATGGCACCATGCATCGTGCCCCGGTTTGCCGCGATGGGGCACATAATCGATTTTACCTGCTTGCACCTGATCAAATTTATGGCCCCGGCCCTGACCACTTTGCAGGGTTTGATCAGCATCACTCTCCTCCAGCGGGCGGGGGAACCAGCGCACAAATTCCGGCCAGGGCACAGGCTCACGGCGGCGATGCCAATCCCCCCAACTGATGGCCGCAATATGGGTCAGGTCGCAGCCGCGAATCAAATCAAACAGCAAATCATTATTTTTCACCAGCTTGCGCGGCGCGCAATCATTATCCAGCGACACAATCAGCGCATTGCCGCAGGAATCAAAGCCAATCGTCACCAGGCCCAGCGGCACCGGATCATGCAGCGCCACCAGGGTGCCGCGCCAATTGCACAGCTCGGCATGCTGTGGTGGCAGGGGACGATGTTCCACCCACTCGCACAGGCAGGCGTGTGGGCCACGGTCATGCGCTCGCGCTTCGCGCTCGGGTTTCCTCCCCGGATTATCGCCATGATTGTCGCCATGATTATCGCCATCACAACAGGCACAGCCTGGGCAGCGGTTCAAATCCACCCCGCCTTCTTTGGGCAGCGGTATCAGCGAAAACACCACGGTTTCCTGCACATGGTTCCACTCGTCGTCACCACAATCACAATTATCACCAAAGCGCACCTTGTCTACCCCTTGCTCGGCATAATGCGCTTGCAACAAGCAGGGGCGACGTAGTTTGGCGCGCTGATCGCTGTTTAATTCTTCGCGTGCATGGCGCGCCAATTCAACCAAACCTTCCAACAGCAAAAAATCCGCGCCTGCCAACAACCTTTCCTGCGCCAAATGTAGTTCGCGCCCATGCTGATCCAGCGCCAAACCGGGGCCGCTCAGCAAGTGCCCCTCTGGCAGCGGTTCACCATGCTGCAATTCAAAACCTGCCACCACGCCCCAACCCAAGGCCGTGCGATTGATTAGATGGCGGCGCTGGATGCCATAACTTTGTTCCAGGCGAAAATCGTTCGCGGTGACGTATTTGTGCTTGAAGTAGCGATTACGTTTGCCGGGAGGCTGGCTGCCTTTGGGTGTTGGGTGATTCATGATCGTATCCTTTCACTTGTTCGGTTGTTCGATTATTCGTTAATCCAGTTGAAAGCCGGGATGCAGGCCCACGTCCCGCAGTTGCAAATGGCCGCTCCCGGCCAAAACCATTAAGCCCAAACGGCTATCCTGATTCAGGCGGCGTGGGCTGACCATATCCATTTGCGCGCCCGCATCAAGCACCAGCCGCAATCCGGCAGGCACCACGGCGCGCCAATGCAGGCGCAATTTCATGCCCAGTGGTATGCAGGCTTGCAACAATTCCGGCAAAAGCTGGTGCAGCACCGGGTGTTGCTCGCTACGGGCATGGACATCAATATGCAAAATACCCAAAAAACGCTGCTGCGCTGATTCTGGCACGCTACCAGCCTGCGGCAAGCGGGCCTGGCCCAAAATCGTGCGCCGATTCAATACACTCGCCGATGCCGGCAAACCGCTCAGCAAGGTGGGCAAGCTGCTACTGCCCAGCGTGGCCATGCCGAAATCGACATTGATATCGCGGATGCTGATGAGGCTGCCCGGCAACAGCGCCGTCAGCAAGGCGCGCACCCCGGCGCGCGTGCCACGCCCCGCCAAAATGGGGCCAGCGTTGAGTAACAGGCGGCGCTTTTGCGCTTCCGGCAGCGCATCGTGCCAGGGCAAAGCCAGCCAGCGCGCCAGAAAATCGAGCCAGGCCGGTTCAGCCGTATCGGGGTGAATATGCCGCCCCAGGTGGTAAATCAAATGATCTATCCCTTGCGTTTCGGTTTCCAGCACGCCCACCAGTTTGCGCATAAAACCGGCCGGATCAGCCCGGCTTTCCGGGCGCATGGCCGCACCGGCCTGGAAAATGGCAGGCAGATATTGCATCAGCGAGACTTCGGGATAATACACCTGGCACTGGCGCACCTGCGGCAGTTCACCGGCGGGTGAGGCGCACAGGCGTACCAGCAGCCACAACCAAGGCTGTTTGATCTCAAACAAGGGCACTTCATGCCGTTCCCATTGCGCTGTTTGCTTGGCGCGCCGCCCACTATCGGGGCCGTCCAGGCTGGAACCAAACACATAGCCTCGGGCCGATCCGGCCGCCAGCAAATTGCTGATGCGCGCAATGCGCTCACCCGGTGCCAGGTCTTGCCGCGCGCCCAGGGTGCGCGCTTGCTGCAGCACGTCGCTATCATCCGTCCAAAGCGGGGTAACAATCATACTGCTGCCACGCGGTAGCAGCAATTCAAATTCGGCGCGCAACCAGCCGCGCAGGGTGGCATCGTCGGGGGAATACAGGGCGCTGCTCAGGTAAAGGCCATCGGCACTATCGCCATCGCTTTGCGCTGTGGCACTGACAAACGCCACGCCATTGGCCCCGCAAAACCACAGCCTGCCACAGTCCAGCGCAGCGCCGCTTAACGGCCCCTGCGCGCTACCGGGCGCATGGCGGCCAATCGCTTCGCCGTGCTGATTGAGTACAATTAACAGCGGAATCGGCTCGGCACCGGGCAGTATGGCGGCAAATTCCGAGGCACCGCATAACACCCATTGGCCAAGGCCGTCGCCGCCGATGTCGGTGGCCACAAAGCCGGGATTTTGCAAGCTCAAATCCAGCCATGGTCCGGCGTGGTGACTGTGGTGGCTGTTGTGGTGGCTGTGGTGGTTGTGGTGACTGTGGTGGCTGTGGTGGCTGCTTTGGGTATCTTGCAAATACAAAGAGCGGCCATCAACACTAAGCAAGCCGATGCGTTCGGCACGGCGGCAAAAATGGATGGCGCGCACGGCGTGCTGCAACTTATTCAGATGAATGGTTTGCCGCACCTGACCCTGCGCGCACAGATGAATCAGGCGCAATTGGGCCGACGCGCTGCCTACGCTGCCTACGCTGCCTGAGCCGGCTGCGCTCACCAGCGCCCACACACCATCACGCCCGTCGCTGCAAATATCGACAATATCGCTGCCATGCCAGGGGTAAAAACTGCAATCGTATTGCAAGGAAGTCAAATCATAACGCCAGACCCGGCCCTGATTCGGTGCAAACGCCCACAGCCAATGTTTGCCAGTAATCAGGCGCGGGCTGGCCAACAAGGCGCTGTCGGCTTCAATCCGGCAAGGCGCTACCATACTGCTTTCCGGATCGTCCCCCGGCTGGCTATCCAGGCCACACTGCGCATCGCAGCCGTGATTGAAAAAACCGCCAGCATCGCGCCACCACGGCGTGTGCCAATGGCTGATCGACAAGGCATCGCAGGCAATCCCGCTCACCACACTGGTATGGCTGCCGGACAAAGGGCGAATCGGGCTTAAACCGGCATCGACCTGCATGCCACTGGCCAGCCCGGTTTGCCATTGCGCCTTGCTGGCCAGCCTGATTTGTTTTAAGTCAACAATGGTACTCATAATGACCTTTCAACTGAACGGGGCAGAACTTGAATTTGGCTGGCCGCCGCCAGATACACCGGCAAGTCAGCCGCCGCCAGCGCCAACAGGCCCGATTCCAGCAGCCTGCCGTCCTGCCATAAACCACAACTGCGCACGCTGACAATGCCTTGAATCTGCCGCAGACGGGCGCGAATATCTTGCACCAGCACCGACTTACCCAGCGGCCACACCGCCTGCCCGGGGCTATCGGGCAGCAAGCCAAAATAGCGTTGTAGCATGGCGTCGGCTTGTTCGGCCAAATCGTCGGTATCGTATCCAGCTTGCGCCAGCAGCACTACCTGTAGCGAGAAATCGCGGTAGCGCGGGGCCACGACTTGCAAAGCTTCACCCAATAGCATGCGCTCAGCCAGCGCAGCCTGCAAGGCCGCCAGCCAGCGTGTCGATTCTGGTGCTGATCCGGGTGCTGATTCGGGAGCCAAGCCAAGAGACGACTCTTGTTCGCCGCCCGCCACCGCACGGGTACGCAGCGCCACCAAAGCGCGCCTCGTGCTGCCGCCGGCTTTAACTGGCAGCGCTTCAGCCCGCGCAACTTGCAAATCGATTTGTGCCAGCGCCGCTTGCTGCAAAACGGCATCGGTCACAATCGGGTGGGCATTGCGCACCTGATCGCGCGCGATGCGTTGCAATTGCGCCAGATCGAGCGCATCTTCACCGCCAGTACTAGCTTGTTGATTCAGACCATACAGGCCAGCAATACCTGCCACGCGCCAGCCAAGGCCGGGCGGCAAATTGCCTGCCGCGCCCGCGCTCAAACTGGCCCTCAACTGCAGGGCCTGGCCATCCGGCGGAATTATGCCGTTAATGCCATTGCCAAAGCGGATTTGGCC
>CAMBDR010000319.1 GCA_945864765.1 Janthinobacterium lividum
AAAGATGGGGCAGTTGTTCATGGTCGGTTTTCATGGGCAAGAAGTGGATGAACACATCACCCGTATGATTTTGCAACATCATGTGGGCGGTGTGATTTTGTTTCGGCGCAATATCGCGTCGCCCGAGCAGGTTTCGGCGCTTTGCCATCGGTTGCAGGAAATTAATACCCAAGTTAGTGATACGCCTTTGCTGATTGCGCTGGATCAGGAAGGCGGCATGGTCATGCGCATCGAACAAGGCATGACGCCGATGCCGTCGGCGATGGCATGTCAGGCGGCGGGTTCAGAAAGCGATTGCGAGCAACTTGCCCGTATCAGTGCGGATGAAATCGGCCAAATCGGCGTGAATATGTTTTTGGCCCCGGTGCTGGATGTGAATAATAATCGGCTCAATCCGGTGATCGGGGTGCGCGCCTATGGTGAAAGCGTGCCGCAAGTGGTGCAATACGGTTTGGCGGCGATGCGTGGCATCCGTGCTATGGGGATGATTGCCACGGCCAAACACTTCCCCGGCCATGGTGATACTTCTACCGACACCCACTACGCCAGCGCCGTGGTGGCGCACGACAAAGCGCGGCTGGATGCGGTGGAGCTGGCCCCGTTCAAGGCGGCCATTGCGCAAGGTGTGGGTGCGATTATGACGGCGCATGTGATGTTTCCGGCGATTGAGCCGGATGCAAGTGTGCCAGCCACCATGTCCAAGGCGGTATTGACCGATTTGCTGCGCACCGAAATGGGTTTTGATGGCGTGGTGATTACCGATTGCCTGGAGATGGCAGCCATTGCCGACGGTATCGGCTTTGCCAAAGGCACGGTGGCCAGTTTGCAGGCTGGGGCCGATATCATTTTGATTTCGCATGTCGAGCAACACCAGTTGCAGGGGATTGAAGCGGCGGTGGAGGCGGCCTTGAGTGGTGCCATTGAGATGGCGCAAATCGAGCAAGCCTGTCAACGGGTGGCACAATTGAAGCGCGCCAAGGCGGTGGCTGCATGGCGTGAGCGCAAGCTGACACCGCAGGGTTTAATGCTTCCTGAAGCGCTGGCCCTGGCGCAAAAGGTGCAAAAGGCGGCCTTGTTGGTGCAGGGTGAATTCCGCCCGCTCGATGCGCGCAAAAGCGTCGCCCTGATCACGCTGGAAGTGCGCGCGCGTACCGAAATCGACGAAGTGGCACTGGGCCGCAACAAAGAAGCGCGCAGCACCATGTTGCCCACCCTGCTGGCCGCTGGCCTTGACGTGCGCGAATACGCGCTGGCGGCGCAAGCCCATGCGCAGGATGTCGATGCAGCGATTGCCTTTGCCAAAGGCGCGCAGCAGATTGTGTTGCAAACCTATAATGCGATGCTGGTGCCGGGGCAGCAACGGCTGGTGGCCGCCTTGCCGCAGGATAGACTGTGGCTGGTGGCGGGGCGCTTGCCCTATGATCTGGATCTGGCACCGTTTGCGCAGGGACGTTTGGCCAGCTATGGTTGCCGCCCGGCTGCATTGCAACCGGTGGTGGAGAAACTGTTAGGCTCTGCGGATTGAACAAAACCAGGTTATTGGCTGCGCTTGAAATAGTTTCTTTTGCTTAATTAAATGGTGTTGTTTTTATGAGTGAATTAATAATAGCAGTAAATTCGCGGGCCATCCATGTTTTTGGCTTTGCATTTTGTGTCGCGGGTGTGCTGCATCTCCTTCCTGCATCGCCCTCGCCGGGGCAATGGCGGGCGTTTGCCGTTTGCCAGCTCACGCCGCACAGCTTATCGGGCTGATGCGGCGTTGTTAGCATCGACGTGGTTGATTACGCCTGGGCCAGTCCGACGGTAAAATTCCCGGAGCTACCACGGGCATAAGTGGTTGCTTCAATCAGATAATCCCCGGCTGACAAGGTAGCGGTAATGCGGGAATTGGCGCCGCTGCCATCATCGTTAGCGGTGACAACGGTTGCACTAAGGTGGTTATTGCCACGTAACAGATACAAGTAGGGATCAATATTGGAATCCAGGCTAATCCGCACCGTTTTGCTCTGTGTCAGTGAAAAGGAATAATATTGCGCATACCTACCATTCCGATGTATCGACTGGGTGGTACTGGACCACGTTCCTGACAAGGTTTGATTGAGCGCGATCTCTTGATAGTTCCCTTGGGCGTCGGCGGTCGCGGGAAAGGCCCAATCTTCCAGCGCAACGCCATAACAGAGGTAATAGACCGCCCCCTCGGTGTTGCCGCGGCTGTTGAACTCACAGGCGGGCATCACTGTCGCGCCCATCGCCAACAGTTCGTTGTACTTGGCGTCGTCGATGGTGAGCGCGCCCATGCAGACATCCCGGTGCAGGCGGTCACCCTCCCGCAGTTGGATCGTCACCGGGCCGGCGTCTAGCGGGAAGCGAAAGTACTGCTGGTAACGGTCTTCAAAGATGATTTGGTCGCCGTTGTTCATCTTCATGAAACTGCTGCCATCCGGGGGGCAGAACGCGCCGCCGCCATTGCCCGCGCTACCGGCATTGGCAACATGTTGCAGGTAGACTTCATCGCGGCCTTCTTTTAAATTTGCCTTGAAGATTTTTACCCGTGCGAGCAATTCAACGTAGTCCGAGACCGCCCCCAAGCCCTTCGAGATGGCGATACCCTTGGGGGTTTTGACGTGGCTCATCGCCTCGGACGCAATCCCGGCGACGGTGGCGGTGACGGCGGCGACCTCCGAAATTAATTCTGCGTTACAACCTTCCGAGCTGTGCTCGCACATGATGCCAAACACCCGCACAGTCGGGATCGGTTTGCTGATGACCCGCCAATAAATTTTGTAACGCCCTTCGGTGCTGTCATATATCGACATATTCTTGGCATCTTCAAGCGCATCGTTGCGGTTGATAATAATATAGCCAAGCCTGTCATCCGAGCTGCTGCTATCGCTTTCACAAATGTCGATCTTGACACAGTTCAGATAGGTCGCGTTGATGGACAAATCGACGTAGCGCATCGAAGCGTCATTGGCATCCATGGAGAGTGGACTGTCTTTGAAATGCGTCTGCAACAGGTTGGCGTCGTCGTTCGGGTAGACTCGCAGGTAAATCTCGTCGTGCGAGCCCGCGTCGTTGGTGGTGTGCAGGCATTCAATTTTGGTAATTAAAAGCGTGTAATTTTGTGCTGTCATGTTGGTTATCTTGGTAGGGTTAAGATCGGGGTGGGGGAAATCACGCAAGGCAATTGGCGGCACCTTTAGGTCGCATCAAGAGTAAGCTCCCTTCCAAATAGTATCAGGTTTAACCCAAGACTAACAAATTTTGTTCCAAAAAAAAGGCATTTTTCAAAAAATTCGCGGAAAAATTCGCGGGGCAGCCATGTTTTGGGCTTTGTATTTTGTGTCGCGGGTGCCCTGCATCTCCTACTGCATCTCCTCTTCTATTGGCGCACAATCTCAAAGCGAGATACAATGCGCCCATGTGAGTGATAGCCAACAAAGCCTTGATCGATTTTGCCAAAATCCATCCCGGTGCCGCACCAGCATTACAGGTGTGGCGCAGGCTGCTTGAAGTTCGCACCTTTTTTCATCCGGCTCAAAGACAAGCTCTGCCGGTAGATCCGGGCAAGTCCGTCCCATGCGCATCAAATACATAATACGCCACGCGACGATCATGTACATGGCAAGGGCATTCTGGATTTTTTCAATGGTATCGAGTTGCATTTTTTCTACCGTGCAACCATTCTTGAGTACATGGAAAAAGATTTCAATCTCCCAACGGGCACAATACCAATCGATCAGTTCAATGGCTTGCTCAAGCGTGGTGACGCTGCGATTGGTCAACAAACGCCAACATACCGGTTCCGTATCGGGCGGTGCGCCAACCTCGGTGGCAATAAGGCAGGTCGCAGCAATCTTGCCGCCTCTGCCCAGCATAACTGGCTTGACCCGAATCTCTTGGGTAATGGTTCGCGCTTTTTCTCCTTTTCTTGCGACCATATTGAACGTGATTCCCCCCAAGTGGTTCGGTTGCTGCAACGCTATCCCATAACTTTTCCCCTTCGTGCAGTTTGCGGTCATGTTGGGCGCGAACCAACCAATCGGCCGGGTTGCCCCGCTCTTGCGCACGTTTCATCAAAGCCAAAATATCGCCCTCACGATCCGCAATATAGACCACGCGCGTTGTCGGAGCAGGGTGAATTTCGCCCGCTCGATGTGCGCAAAAACGTCGCCCTGATCACGCTGGAAGTGCGCGCCCATACCGAAATCGACGAAGTGGCACTGGGCCGCAATAAAGAAGCGCGCAGCACCATGTTACCCGCCCTGTTGGCCGCTGGCCTTGACGTGCGCGAATACGCGCTGGCGGCGCAAGCACACGAGCATGATGTCGATGAAGCGATTGCCTTTGCCAAAGGCGCGCAGCAAATCGTGTTGCAAACCTATAATGCCATGCTGGTGCCGGGGCAGCAACGCCTGATCGCGGCCTTGCCGCAAGAAAAACTGTGGCTGGTGGCGGGGCGCATGCCTTATGACCTGGATTTGGCCCCCGAGGCGCAGGGGCGCTTGGCCAGTTATGGCTGCCGCCCGGCTGCCTTGCTGCCCGTGGTGGAAAAGCTGTTGGGCGGTGAGGCTTAAGCAGGGCGATCAGGCAATATAATCCGGCAAAATAAGCAGGCCAGATCAGTCAGGCTTACTTTTTCGCAAACGCCCACCGTATGCCGTGGGTGGCGGTAATGGGGGCCACGCTCAAGTGGTCTTCATTGGCGATCACTTCCGAGCGCACACTCAAACCGGGGTAGTGCCGGGATTTGAGTAGTTTTTCAAACTGCAAGGCATCATGCACGATATCGTCACTTTGGGAGTAGCGCGTATCGCCCTTTTTGCGCTTTTCCAATTCGCCCGCCAGTAAATACACCTTCGCCGTCAAATCTTTATGCTTGGCGGCATAGCTTTGTTCCATTTGGAATAGTTCATGCTGGTCATACCAGAGCGAAGGACTGCTCAAAATATAGGACCGGAACATGCCCGGTTCAGTCATCAACACATAGGCCCCGAACAAACTGCCGTAGGAATGGCCGAGCAGGGCGGTGTTGCGCATATCGGCGCGAAAGTGTGCGGCCACATACGGGAAAACCTGTTGCGCCAGATATTGGCGGTAAGCTTCGGCCTGGCCATATTGGAAGGCGAGTTGATCTTTATCGGCACGTTTTTTTGCGATGATGTCGGTGGGCGTATAGTCGCGGTTGCGGCTGGCTGTCGGGTTATCGCCCTTGGCATAGGATAAACCGATCAAAATGAACTCTTGCACGGGCGCGCCATGCCCGATCAGGCGACGTGCGATTGAGCGCACCAGCGGGAAGGCGTAATTGGCGTCGGTGACGAATAACACCGGGTAAGACTTTTTGCTGCTGGCGTAAGAATCGGGCAGGCTGACAAAAATATCGTAATCGCGCTTGAGAGCAGGTGCGGGGATGTTGTGGACTTCGGTGTTTTCCAGTACGTAGGCGGGTGGTGTGCTGGCCGGGGTGTTCAGTGGTGCGGCTTGGCTTGGGTTGAAAGACAATGTGGCGAAGGCGGTGAGGGCGATGAATTGGGTTAAATGCATGGTGAGTGTTGCTTGACTGAGTTGGAAACAGGCGCAGGATAGCATGGATCATAGTGAAACATTGCCGGGAAGGGTGTTTTTTGGGCTTGCACATGGTTGCCAAATTATAGGCGCTAAGCTTTACCATTTTGTTGGTCTTAACAAAATGGTTTGCAATCAATTGATCCAACAGTTTGCGCGCTGCTTCGGTTGGGTAACCAGTCAAAGGCTTTCAGGTGTGACGGCAGGTTTTGATGCGAGAAGCGCGTTGATTCGATCTTGGATCTTGGTAATGATGCGTTTGTCGCCGATTTGTTCAAACACTGGTAGCACCTCG
>CAMBDR010000320.1 GCA_945864765.1 Janthinobacterium lividum
TCTTCGACGCCAGGTGTATCGTCCTGAATAATTTTCGTGACTCGCCCCTGGGTGTCATACTCAGTCGAAGTAATGATGCCGGTCGGGCTGGTTTGTTTAAAGACTCGTCCTTGCGCATCATATTCATAGAATGTCTTCAGTTTTTGGCCTGTGGGATCGACCGTTTTGCTGAGGACGCGATTGGCGGCATCATAGTGAAATTCGGTTTTAATGCCATTGCCATCGGTGCTCGTGCTTAATAATCCGGCGCGGTCGTAAGTGCTACTGCTGCGGGTGCCGAGTTCGTCGGAAATAGTGCTCAAGCTACCGTTTTGGTCATAGCCATAAGTCGTGGTTTTTCCATCGCCGTCCGTTACTTTATATTGCTGGCCGTGCAGATTATGGGTAACGGTCTGGCGGACTTTTTCGGCACTGGTGATGGTAAAACTGCGCGCGGCCGTATCGTATTCGGTCCTGGTGATATTGCCAGTGCCATCGGTTTGGGTCAATTGCCGACTAAATGCATCGTAAGTGGTGGTAATGGCGGGCTGAAGTGGCGTTTTGATGCTGATTACGCGTCCCAGGCGGTCATAGCCTGTGGCGGTTGATTTGCCATTACCGTCCGTGCCATTAATCTGCCGCCCGAACGCATCGTATTGATAGCGTTGGCTAATACGCAGATTTTGCCCAAACAGAAAATGCGTTGGAAATGCGTCCGATTGAACCAGCAAGCCACGTTGGTCATAATAGAAATGGCGGGTGGTTCTGTGCTCGGCGATATCGATCAAATCGTAGCTGGTTTTGATTTGTCCGAACGCGTTATAGTCGTTGATGTGCGCTGAATCAGCCGCGCTTTGGCGCTTGATTTGGCCGCGCAAGTCGTACTCAAAGGTGGTGACACTGTCCAGTTCATCATTGCGCAAGGCATCCAGGATATATGCATTATCGCTATCGATATACCCTGGATTGAGATCGGTCAATTGATCGGCGCTGAGCCGGGCCGCAAAGCTGGTAATGCGGGTAAGTTGGTTGAGCGCGTCGTACTCACGCCTGACAACTTCGCCTTCCGCATTGATGCTCGCTGTTTCACGGCCATCGGCGTCATAAAAATAGAGCGTGGCATGGCCAAGCGGATCGGTGGCGCGGATGCGCAGGCCAGCTTGGTTATAGTCGTACTTGACGGCATAATCGTTCCAAATTCGGTTGACTTCCTCCGGGGTTGAGTTGGGCTGCAATTGTGCCGCACCAACCGCACTGAGTTCAGCAATCACGCGGCCATGCGCGTCATAGCGCGCGGCATGGGTGCGTGCTTCCGTGGTATTGGCGGCGCGCGTGGTGGAGATGAGATTGCCAGCACTGTTGTAGGCATACGTGATGGTGGTGCCATCGCTATTGGCTTCGTTTGTGAGCTGATCCTGGCTGTTATAGCTGTAAGTTGAAATAAACGCTTCGTCATAGATATGAGGACGTAGCGCACTGAGCGTGGTGCCAAGCGCGTTATTTACGGGCGTGGAATAGCGCACCGAAAACGAACGGTTGCCGTGTCGGTCGTAGCTGATCTCGGTAAGGTAGTTTTCACCATCAATGCTGCCGATCAGTAAGCCTTTGGCATTATAGAAATTGCGCTGGTGGATGTCGGCCGTGGTCAAGCGTGGTACTGACGGACGCAACTGTTCCAGCGTGCCCGTATTAAACAATGCTTTGTTGGACGGGTCGGAATAACGGATGGTTTCGGTCAGCAGGCCGCCCGCGTTGTAGATGTATTCAGTCAAATAAGCCTGGGCGTCCAGGTGGCCCACCACATTGCCATCGAGATCGTAGAGCGTGCGGGTGCTACGGTCATCGGTAGAGGCGAGTGGTTCGGTATCTCTGACCAGATCGGCACTATCCGGCAAAATGGGGTTAGCCCAGGCGGTGCTACCGATGACGCGCGAGAGTTCATCGTATTGGTAGGTCGTGACATAGCCCAAGGCATCCACCGTTTTGGCGAGGCGGCCCAGGTTGTCGTAGCGGTTCCAGGTGCTGCGGTCAAAATTGGATGCCAAGTCGGTCGTGATATTGGCTATCGTTACCTCGGTAGACGGTAGATTGCCCGTGCTATCGGTCAGTTTGCTAATATCAACCGGATGCGTGTAGCGAATGGTTCTGAGTAGTTGATGGTTGATGTCATAACGGTATTCGACCAAACTGCCATCGGCGTCGATATCGGCTACTTTGCGGTTGGCATCGTCGTAGAGCAGATAGCTGCGTTGGCCACTTGGGTTTTGCGTCATGCGCAAACGGCCAGCGGCATCATAAATATACTGGGTTGTACCAGTTTGTTCGCTGCCCGGTTCCGGGCTGAAAACGCTGATCAGGCGGCCTGCTTTATCGTAGCTGGAGGTCGTCACCAGGCCATTTTTGGCCGTGGTGACGATTTTATTTTCTGCATCGTCATAGCCTATGCTGGTGCTACCCGCAGCATCGGTCGAAGTCAGCAGCCGTCCCAAACCATCATAGCTGTAGCTGGTTTGGCTGCTGGTATTGTTATTATTGGGGCGAAGTGTTTGCTGCAATTGCCCATAACGATCATAGATGAATGTGGTAATGCTTTGATTACCATCAAGCAGGCCAACGCCATTGCCATCGACCTGGGCGTAACTGGTGCTTTGTGCCAGCAGCCCACGGAATTCGTAGCTATAATCGGTGCGGCTGGTTTGGCTCTTGAGCACAGCGCTACTGTCAACCCAGCTTTTTAGCAGTTGTTCATTGGGTATGAAGAAGTCATTAAATTGGCTAACATCCAACAAATTGCCATTGTATTGAATGGCGGCGCTACGGTCGCCATTGTCAAAATAGCGGTTTTCGGTGACACGGCCCTGGGGTGAAATCTGAAAACGTAGTTGGTTCTTGTTGTTGTACACATAATAAGTGGTGAGCGCGATCAGGGCTGAGTCTGTGCCCGTGTTCGGGTCGAGTACCAGATCGGTGCCGTCATCCATCGCGGTGGCCAGCAATTGTTCATCGTTAGGTGCCGGGGGCAGGCCGCCGTTGCTGGCCGACACATACACGGTTTCACTCAGGAGCTGGTTTTTTGTGCCATAAGTGCGAATGGTTTGCTGCCCGTTTGCATCGGTTTGCATAGTCTGATTGCCGTTTGCATCGTACTCAAACATGCTGGTGCGGCCGTTGGCAGTGAGGACACGAATATTGCCATTGCTATCGTAGTCATAACGGCTACTTGGGTGTTGGCCCGCGATTTCCGGCCCGGTAATACTGGCAAGCTGGCCTTGGGCGTCATAACCATAGGTCGTAATATGGCCCAGCGCATCGGTGACTGCGGTTTGATTTGGCAAGTCGTAGTTGAAGCGGGTAATCCCCTGTTCGCCATCCGTTAAAGTCACAATGCGCCAGCTTGCGCGCACCTGCTGGTAATCGATTTTGAGTGAGGTGCCATCGCTTTGGGTGATTTTGTTCACCAGATTGCTGGCGTCGTGGTATTCGTAACGAGTCCAGTAAATCTTGTTGTCGTCGGTTCTATCCGGGGTGAGGTCAGTGCTCACCGTTTCCAGCCGTCCCTGGGCGTCATAACTGTATTTAACCCGGCTCACTTCAGTAAGTGGTGCGTCAGGGTTTGCTGATTTTAGCCCTGTCAGGATCTCGCTTACCTTGTTACCAACGTATTTGAAAAGGGTGGCTTCACCGCTGGCATCATCGACGCGCTCAAGCAAACCGCTGGTCGGGTTGTAGCTATAAGTGAGTGACTTGTTACCAGCGTTGCCGCTGGGGTCGATGGACGACAGAATGCGGCCATTGTTGGCTTTGTCATAGGTTTCTTGCAGGCGTGTGCTGCCATTGGTCCATGTCCACTTTACGCCGTCATCGCTGATGCTATTGTAAGCGCCCGCGCCGTCATGGCTGAGGTAGGCCCGGCGTAGCGTGCTATAGGTATAAACGGCCTCGCTGCCATCACCATCAATGCGGGTAATGGTACTGTTGGCGCTATTGACGGTGCCCGTGAGTCCGGTAACTTGCTTTTGCAAGCCAAATTTCCAGTTATCACCATTGTCGTCGTTAAATTGTCCTTGCGCATTGTAGGTGCGGGTGAGTGAAAGATCGAGGCCAGCGGCGGCCAGATAGCTGTCCTGATCCTGCAAAACCAGGTTACCCGTGGCGATATTCACATAGGCGCCTTCGCCATTTTTACCGCTTTGCGCGGAGCCAATGATGCCACGTTGCCCTAACACCGTCGCTGATGTATTGAGTAATCCCAAACTATTGCCACTTACAATTGCCGCCATACTGTTTCCTCGTCGCTGTCCAAGTGTTACCAAAATTGTCGATATCAAATTGCATCATTCTTATACAATGTATCCAAACTTTTCGGCGCGAGTTTAGTGTTTTTCGAAAAAAAGTGAAAATAAATTTTTTTCAGGGTGTTTGAAATAATATTTGTTTGATTTTATGTTTTTTCAGGCACTTCAATGCCCAACATCTGCAAGGTCTGGATCAATGAATCATTCTGGAGTAATAATTCCTTAATCGCATTGTTGCTTTCAAGCAGCAAGGTTTTGAAGCGCGCCAATGCGGCTTGTCTTTGTTCTGCGGTTATGCTGGCGATGTCTTCTGCTGCCGGAAAAGCGATTTCAAAGGCGTGTATTGTGCGGTTGTGCAGCGTGGCCAAGCTTTCGCTGGCGTACCAGCGCGCGGCGAGCAAGCCTTCCAGCTGCGTCAAGCAAAATTCTTGCTCCCCCGCTAATTCGCCATTTTTGCGGCGCAGGCAATCGTTGCCAACGTGTACCCGTTCGGTGCTGGGGGTGCTGGGCGGGTGCTGCGCGGGAGGAGACAACCGTATAAGCGTCGTTTTGGGTTGGTTGCACGTGGGTGCGCAAGGCGGCGTGGCGGGTGTGCTGGCGGGTGCGCTTGCGTGCAGGTGCATGGGCGTGGGCGCGGGGCGCAAGCGTTGCTTAAGCCATTCGCGGAATTTGGTCAGGGCCATAAAATTACTAAGCGAAACAAGTCTCATCATACATTCTCATAAGTGATAAAGATCAACCAAAGTAAAACACCACGCGGGTTAGCCCACCAATATCGTTCAAAGGGTGTTCATTTTTTTATGCCGCACAGGCGTGTGAAAACAACCAAATCACCAGATCTGGTGTGATACTGTTATGCCTTTGCTTTTGATGGTAACCCAACAAGCATAATGAGTAGAATAGCACAGCATTCTACTTATGTAAATACAAAATGCGCAGCATGCTACTTATTTGTTGCTGGCCAGGTCGTGATTTTTTGGGCTAATGGGCCATGCTACAAAAGTTAGCCCTTCGTTGATTTTGCATAAAACAGAAAAGGATAACATGACAACTTTTAGTGATCGCTTAAGAACAGCCCGAAAGCGTATGGGTTTGTCCCAGGAAGCGTTTGGTGAAAGGGCTGGCGTAAGCCTTAGCTCGCAAGGGCAATATGAACGTGGCGTGGCGGAACCCTGCGCAACCTATTTTCTGAAATTGGCGGAAATGGGCATCGACATGAACTTTTTGCTCGCCAGCAAATTGGCGGCAAGCGAGCAAGGGCAGCAAGTGGGGGAATTGCAAGCGGTGTTAAACCAAATGCCGCCCGCGCAACAGGCAATGGCCTTTGTCATTGTAAGTTTGGTGCAGGAGACCGTTGCCAGCAGCACGGCAACGCTGGCTGATGCGGCGCAAATGTGGCGCGCGGCGCGGGTGTTTCGCCAGTTTCTTGGCATGGGCGAAGGTGGCAAAACTATTGTGGAAGTGGCGGTAAAGGGCGCAATGCGCGCGCCCCCGCCAAAACCTTAATTGGGCCTTGACTTGCGGCTGTGTGCGCCACTTTTACATTTTAGGCTGGCGAATGGGTCTGTTAAAATCGCACTGCGGGTGG
>CAMBDR010000321.1 GCA_945864765.1 Janthinobacterium lividum
AACCAGTGCGGCGTGATGTGAGTACCCAGGCAAAACCATGGCCAAGCTGGCGGATTTCTTCACTCAGAATCGTGTTGGCTTGCTGGTCTGAGGCCACTTCATCCAATCCATCCAGCAAAAAAATGACCTGTTGGCGCTGCGCGCCGCTGATATGGGAAAGCAAGGAGCACACTTCATCAATATCGGCCTGTAGTGATTTGCCCACGTTTGGCAACACCGAAACACCGCTGACATATTCCTGACGTAATGGGTGATGGCTCATTTCAACGATGCGCGAGGCGGCAAAGCGCAACAAGCTCATACCCGCATCGGGAAAATTGCGCCGGGTTTCCCAGTAACGGCGCAAAGGAATATAGAGCGGTAAAGTCCAGGCAGGCCAGGCACCTGTGGCAATCAGGGCGGTGGCACGCTTGAGCAGGCTGGTTTTGCCACTGCCGGGGTCGCCCAAAATGACGACATGGCCATGTTGGCCAGTGCCGAGTGCATCATCAACGCTTAAGCGCCGTGCCTGCTGTTGGCGGTAGCGCTCTTCCAGCGCGGCGGGCAATGTGGTGGCGAGCATGGATGGGCTGGGTGCCGTGCGGCTTTGCGATACGGCCAGCTCGACATACATGCTGGCCATCGGCATGCCCTGATCCGCCCCAAACAAGGACGGCAGGCGGGTAAATTCGGGCGAGGTAGTCAGCCGTTGTAAAAAGTGCGGCAAGCCATGTAAAGACAACTCACGATCTGGCAAAACAATCGTTTCGCCATGCAAAGTTGCCCCCATTGGTGCGTATGCGTTTGCAATAGCAACCAGCAAGCGTTGGACGGCGGCGTTTGCCCCATGTATTTGAAAGGGTGTTTGCATGTCTGGATTATCTGAAGTTTGCCATGATTTCGCACCGCTGCCAGTTTGATTTGGTTGCAGTAAATTTGCGTCAGCCTGGAATACTCACAGGAAAGATAAGCATCACAGGATCATAACATGGCTTGAACATGGCATGGGCTGATTCACACTTGGTGTATTGGACGCAGTGGTTTTTCGTAGCAAACAAACGGAGTGATCTTGCTGCAAGGGGCGGGCTGTAGGCCACAAATTTTGCACGCCATACAAACCGACGCGTCCGGCCATTTCCCATTCAAGCAAGTGTCTTATGGAAAATATTTTATCAAGGCCAAAGCCAATGGCTACGCTGTCGGGAATGTTTATTCTGAAGAATGACTAATGGCCCGGCTGGAACTCTTAAGAAACAAACATAAGAACGGACTTTTATATAACCTGCCGCTATATGGCACAAGTTTCTTCGGGGCGATTTGCGGCCGGGGCCCGATCACTTCGCTGAGTAGTCACGATAAAACTTCCAATGAAGCGCATGCCTACCTGGATAATGTTGTCAAAATCAGTTTTGGCGGACTTCCTGCCCGAGCCATTTACGAGCTGAAAAAGAACCTATAGCCTGATAGGATCGTTACCGTCATATTTTATTGTTTTACGCCATATTTCGCTGCTCATTGCGCATAATAGTGCGATCCATTTGCGTCGTCTTTTGCGCAGTATCATTGGTGGGTCGCCGCACTTTACCGATCAGGCGTAACAGGTTTTTGCCAAATATCTGATTTTCCTGTTCCGGCGGCAAACCCAGCAAACGGATTTTATGCAACTCCAAACCGGGGTGCAACCACGGGCCATCACTGCCAAACAGAATTTTGTGCGCGCCCGCGCGTTGCACCGCCTGTTGCAGCAAATCGAAGCGGCGCACGCCGGAGGTGTCGGCGTAAATATTCGGGTGCCGCACCAGTTGGTCAATCAAACCGACGTGGGCGCGCCAATCATCGGCAAAACTGCCCAGGTGCGGAATGATAAAATCCACATCGGGATAGCTTTCGGCCAACAGTTCGGCAATCGCGACCTGGCCGCCCACGTCATACAAAATCGGCAAATGATATTGGCGCGCCACGTCGCAGATTTCACGGTTTAAGGGGGCGTCATGAAAATGCACTTTGATGCCAACAAAACCGTATTCTTCCACCGCAGTACGCACCATGGCCGCGATGCGCCCTTTGTCACGCAAGGCATGCACGAAGGCGAAGCCGAACAGGCGGTTTCGGTTGGCCGCCACAATCTGCGCCACTTCCAGATTCGCGACCGCATAATCGCTATGAAAGGCAGCAAAAATCACGCTCTTGCGAATGCCCGCAGCGCGCGCACGCTGCAGGTAGTCGTCCAACGGCGCAATCGTATTCCACGGGTCAGTCAGGCCATCGGCCAAACCGGCGTGGCAATGGCAGTCGATAATTAAAGGTGGCGGTGCAATCATGGCATGATCCTGGTGGCTGGTGGGGTGGCTCACACTTCAAACACAATATAGCCGCGTTCCCGCTGCCAGGTGCCACTGTTGGTGAAGCCAAAACCATTGCTGCCGATGCTTGCCGCGCCGCGCTGGCGTGGTTGTGGCATATTTTGGCGGGTAGCGTTGTTGAGCACTTGCTGCAGGATGCTGGCGATGGGTTGATTCGGATTGGCATCGGCCAATTGGCTGGTGGCGCTGTGGGCAATGCGCACAAAACGGCGCGCCATTTCAAATTCCATTTCTGCCTGTTCCAGATGGGAAAATTCCATTTCCAGCGCCTTCGAGAGCGCCCCGCCCAAAGCGCCACCAATGGCGGTGCCCACACCCGGAATGGGAATGAAACTGCCCAGCGCTGAGCCGACGAAAGGCAAGGCTTTTTTGGCCAGCGCCTTGAGCGCACCGGCAAAAGGCTTGACCGCTTTGCCGACAAACGAGCCGAATTTTTTGATGCCGCCCCAAACTTTTTTGAAAACATTGCCCAAAAAATGGTCGAGTTCGGCTTCACTGGAAACCGACAGCAATTCCATCGCCAGTTCCATTTCTTCGGACGGGTGCAAGCGTGCCAGCCTGCGGCTGCGCACGTTGGGCAAG
The DNA here is from genome assembly GCA_945864765.1 of Janthinobacterium lividum. Taxonomy (GTDB): domain Bacteria; phylum Pseudomonadota; class Gammaproteobacteria; order Burkholderiales; family Burkholderiaceae_D; genus CAMBDR01. The sequence goes on from CAMBDR010000321.1 coordinate 2,925, forward strand.
GGATTAAAGTTAAATTCAGCGCTTAATTCGCCGCCACATTCATGGCAGACGTGATTGCTGTTGCGATTGTTCATGATATCTTCCTCTCTGGCGTGGTGCCTGGGTATGTAAAAATAGTGATGATGCTATCCTTGTGGCTAACTTAGAACCAAAATTCTTCCTGGCCCTGATCTGCCTGACCTGCTTGATCATGCCCCTGATCTTGGTCCGAACCCTGATCCGCCCCCGGATCTTGATCCGATCCTTGACCAAAATCCGCCGACTGCGCCTGATCCTGGTCCGCCCATTGCGTCTGTGGCGCTTGATCCTGGCCTGGGCTTTGCTGCCAAGGATTGGCTGGCGGGCCTGACGCGGGGCCGCATTGGCACTGGCGAGGGTAGAGCGGGTAAGGCGAAGCATAGGGGGGCGGCGCAGCTTGATCAGGGTAGTCAAATGCAGGGGGTGCGCTGTGCGGGTGGCGTGTGCCTGCTGGTCTGGCATGCTGTGGCCTGCCAGTGTTGCCAGTGCTGCCAGTGCTGCCAGTGTTGCCGGTGCCGCCACGTGCGGCCAGTTTGCTGCGGGTTTGCGGGTCCAACATGCCGCTGGCTGGCAAACCAACCTTGCTTTGAAAACGGCGCAGGGCGCTGCGGCTGGGTACGTCGAGCAGGCCGTTGAGATGCAAGCGTAAGCCGAGTAGTTGATTTAAGCGATGTTGTACCTGGCGCACCATGGCGCTACCGCTACCATTGCCACTGCCACTGCTTTTGCCATAACCGGGGCGATTGGGGTTATTCGCCATTGTCGTGGGCTTTTTGGTGGCATACCCGGACCCTGGGGTGCGCGGCGGATAGGGGGCGCGTGCCGGATAAGACGCGCGCGCTTTGGCCGTGCGGCCTTGCGCTGCCGTGGCACGCCGCGATGGCGGTCTATGGGTGGTCGATTCAAATTCATATTCAAACGGCAGTGCTTCCAGTACGGTATTCATATTGCCTCCAAAGAGAGTAAATGGTGATTTGGTTTTGCTGGTCGTGATGTTGGCTGGTCACCTTGCACACGCTGCACATCTTGCTCATCTTGCATATGCAGCCAATTGGCAATCTGCTGCAGCACCAGCGTGATTTGTGCCAGACTGTGATTGGCGCTTAAAATGAAACTCAATTGCCAGCCCGGCCTGGTGCCGCGCCCTGACGGTACGGCCTGCAACACCGCCTTGGTGCCGCGCTGCGCCAAATAACGATGCAGATCAGCCCAATCGGTTGGCGTAGTGCGCCCGCTGGCCAGGGTTTGCACCGGAAACTGCCCGCCATGGCTGCGGATGCCCAGCGCCGCCAAACCTTGCCACCAGTGCTGCAACAAGCGCCACAGGTGCCGACGCCTTTGGTCGCCCTGTTCTGCGTTGTAGCGCAGCGCCTGTTGCGCCGCACGCAGCACCGGCACCGCAGGCGGGCTGGCGTGCATGCGGGTTTGGCTGTGCGCTTCAAAACGCTGTATCAGTTTGCTGGCCCCGGCCAATACCGCCAATGGCGCGCCAAAGGCTTTGGCCAGCGAGGCCCCCACCAAAATATGTGGGCCAAATACTTGCTGCGCCTGCAAACTGCCGCCCCCGCCACGCCCCCATGGGCCACTTGCCGCGCTTGCCTGGGTGGCTGGCCATGAGCCGGCCTGCGGGTCAGCCAGTGAATCAGCCTGTGAGCCGACCTGTGAATCAGCCGGTGATTCAAGCGGTGCGCCAAACAAGCCCAAAGCCTGGGTGTCGTCCAGCACCAGCAAACCCTGATATTGCGCCGCCAGGGCCGCGTACTGTGCCAACGGTGCCGCCCGCCCGCGCGAGGGCGCATAGCCGTCCGTCACAATAACGGGTCGCCAACCCGCTTGATGGGCCTGCGCCAGCATCTGCGCCAATTGCGGAAGCGCATGGGCGGCAAAGCGCCGCACCGGAATGCCTTGGCTGGCGGCCCGTTCCACCCCCCAACCAATGACCGGGTAACTGGCTTGATCCAAAAATATCATCATGTCCTCGCCGGGCAGGGTTTGAAATAAATCCCAAAACAAATGCAAGGTAGAACTGCAAACCGTGGCGCTGGCACAGCCTTGCAGGCGCGCCAATTGTTGCGCCAGTTGCTCACTGCCGGGTACCGCGCGTAGTGCCGCCGGCTGCCCCAGCGACAGACTCGCCCAATCGCCCAGGCTATGCCCCGGGTGTTGCCACCCGAGGTAGAGCGAGGAGCAAAAGTCGAGCGCTGCCATGGCTTAGGCCGAGCGTTGTTGTTGCGCATTCAAGCGCCGTTGCAACAAGACCGAGGGCATGGTGGCATCGACAATGGTATCGACGGCGGTGCCGGTTAAATCCACCCCGGTGACAGCGCGGTAGGCGTGAATATAACCCTGCGCCTGCGGCCGCCAAAAACGCGCCCAGTTGAACGCTTGCGATGGCTCGTAGACATCGCTCCATGCCCCAAAACGTACCGAGAGCAAGAGCTGTTCGCCAAACATGGCCAAACTGCGGAAGTGGATGACGCTGGTGTCGGTCCAGCCCTGCAGTTTTTTCATGGCATCGACCCGATCCATCCACGGTTCCGGATAAGCCACCATCATGCGGGTGGGTAAAAAGTCGCGGAACTCGGGGCGCGCCAGCATCCATTGCTGCATCAACATTTCAATCCGGGCGCTGGAGGGTAGATCGCCATACTGGTTATGCGCCCCCTGCGACAGAATCAAATGCACTTCTTTTAAGGCATTCAAGACCGGAAACGCATCCGCTTTCACGGTGGTATCGTCGTCCTGCTTGTAAAACATCGAGCACATGCGCAGCAGATGGTGGAAGGCTTCGAGGAACTTGGAACGGGTATCGACCGGGCGGAAATTTTGTACCGCTTTGCCTTCCAGGCGCAAGCCGTAATGGTGATCATACTCATAATTGCGCCGCACCACGGTCAGGCGGTTTTGCTCATCCTGGGT
>CAMBDR010000322.1 GCA_945864765.1 Janthinobacterium lividum
CCAATAAATCGGCAATGCGTGCAGTAGACTGCGCATAACCCGTCATAACAATCCGTTGCCCCTCTTGCTTAAAGCTGCGGAAATGCACACCTTCAGGCGTCTGTTTCACCAATTCATCCAGTAAATACACGGGTTGATTGCGATCAGATTGCAGATCTTCCACTGCTTGTTGACGTGCTTTCAAGCTTTCAATATCTTGCTTTAAACTGGCAATTTCCTTGATTTTGTCGTCCAGGGCCTTATTTTCGGTCTCCAAAATTAAGTTGCGTTGATTTTGAATACTGATCTGAGTGGCAAAATATCCACCAACTACCAATACAACAAGACCGCCGAGCATGGCAAACATGACGGCCAAGGCAACAAAAGCCTTTTTATTACGCTTGCGCTTTTCTTCGCGATGGGGTAACAGGTTAATTCTGATCATACGCTAAACCTCCGCAAAGCCAAGCCGCATGCCACCAGATAAGCCGGGGCTTCTGCCCGCAACTGTTTTTCGCGGACATTGGCTGACAATTGCATACCTTTAAATGGACTAACAACTGTGGTTGATGTTTGAGTCTTGCTCGCAACCATATCGAGCAAGCCCGGAATAATGGCACACCCGCCAGCAAGGAATAATTGATCAACGTGGGTATGCACTGTTGAAGTGTAGAAAAATTGAATCGCGCGCGATACTTCCAGCGCAGCGTTTTCGAGGAAGGGAGTCAAAATATCATGCTCAAAGCCTTCCGGCAAATCACCTGCCCGCTTTTTTGCATCGGCTTCTTCAAACGACATACCATAGGAACGCACAATATCTTGGGTTAATTGATTGCCGCCAAACGGTTGTTCACGCTCATAAATGGTTTCGCCGTTCAGTATCATGGAGATGTGCGTCACTTGCGCGCCAATTTGAAACAAGGCAAAAATTTGGTCTTTGCCCCCGCCCGGCATTTGGCTGGTGATGCGCTCGATTGCAGCACGTGCGGCATAGGATTCGATATCCATTACCAGGGCTTTTAAACCTGCCGCTTCCGCAATCGCAATCCGGTCTTCCACTTTTTCACGCCGTGCCGCCGCCAACATCACATCCATGTCATCTGGCGAATTGGGTGCCGGGCCGATAACGTCGAAATCGAGGCTCACTTCGTCCAGAGCAAAGGGAATATATTGGCTGGCCTCGGATTCAACTTGCATTTCCAGTTGATCTTCATTCAACCCGGCAGGCAGAATAATCTTTTTGGTGATCACCGACGCGGGTGGCATGCCCATCGCCACATGCTTGATGCGGGTGCCACTTTTTTTCCACACCCGGCGCACCGCTTCAGAAACCTGATCAATGTTTTCGATATTGCCATCGACCACTGCGCCACGAGGTAAGGGTTCGGAGGCGTAGCGCTCCAATCGAAAACCCGCTTTACCCGCCTCGGCCAGTTCGACCAGCCGTACGCCCGAGGTACTAATGTCCAAACCAACCAGGGGCGGACTCTTACTACCGAGCAATGATGCTAATGTCAGACTCAAGGGCAAATCTCCAGAAATTCTACTTCCCCATATTGACCTGCGGCACTTTTTCTTAATCAAAACACCGTAAAGCCATTGTATTTGGGAAAAAATCGTTTAGAAACCTATATTTAGGCGACTTTTATGCAATAGTACATTAAATCGTATCAACAACTGCCCCATCCTGTAAAGGTATTTCGATTGAGCAGCGCAGCAATCTGTTGCCGAAATCCTACGCGCGTCATCCAGAAAATAATAATTCTTCGTCCTTTTATCAAACTCTGTGCTGCAAAACACGCCAATGCGCCCAAGGATTTACCCGGTTTCGCTTCGTGCTTTATAATGCACGCTGACCACGGCTTTCTCACACTTATGTTCGCATGACAACTCATCTCTCTGATTCATCTGATAGCGCATCTGACAGCGTCAGCCCGGTTCGCCGCAAATTGAATTTGCCCTTGCGCATTCTCATTGGCTTGCTCACGACCGTTTTGGGTCTGATCCTGGTCGCCATGTTAACGCTTTGCTTTGCCCTGGCATTGGCTTACCCGAATTTGCCCGAACTCGATTCACTCACCGACTACCGCCCCAAAATCCCCTTGCGCATTTTCTCGGCAGATAATGTCCTGATCGGCGAATTTGGCGAAGAGCGGCGCAATCTGGCTCACATCAAAGACATCCCGGACATCATGAAAAAGGCCGTTTTAACTGCGGAAGACGACCGTTTCTACGATCATAGCGGCATTGATTATCAAGGCGTGTTCCGCGCCCTGCTCAATAACCTGGGCGGCGGCCCCAAACAAGGTGCATCGACCATCACCCAACAAGTGGCGCGCAATTTTTTCCTCTCCAGTGAGCAAACTTTCAAACGCAAAGCCTATGAAGCCTTACTCGCATGGAAAATTGAACGCTACCTGAGCAAAGATCAGATTCTTGAAGTCTACATGAATCAAATTTATCTTGGGCAACGCTCATACGGATTTTCCTCTGCTGCCCAAATTTATTTTGGTAAAAAACTACAGGACATCACGCCAGCCGAAGCGGCCATGTTGGCGGGCCTGCCCAAAGCGCCCTCCGCCTACAATCCGGTAGTCAACCCCAAGCGCGCCCGGGTACGCCAACAACATATCCTTTCCCGAATGCATCAACTCGGATATTTAAGCAAAGAGCAATATGATACAGCAAAAGTTGAATCCTTATCTATAAAAACCAATACCAACGAATTTGGCATTCATGCAGAATATGTGGCGGAAATGGCACGCCAGCTGGTTTTTGAACAATTTAAGGAAGAAACTTACACCCGTGGCTTGAGTGTTTTCACCACAATCACCAAGGCTGATCAGGATGCCGCCTATCTGGCCTTACGCAAAGGCGTGCTCGATTATGAAAAGCGTCATGGCTTTCGTGGCCCCGAAGCCTTTATTGAGATTCCTGCCAGCAAAGAACAAGCCGATGAAGCGATTGAAGCTGAATTGGCTGAGCACCCGGATAGCGATGATATGACCGCTGCGATAGTCTTAAAAGCGACGCCACAACAAGTTATTGCAGTTTTGGCATCGGGCGAAGAAATCAAAATCACCAAACCTGGTTTGAATTTTGTCAGTTCATGGCTGGAAAAAAATGCGCCGGCCAACCGCAGCCTCAAACGCGGCGCGGTGATTCGTGTGATGTTGGAAGAGGCGGGTTGGGCGATTACACAAATGCCCGAAGTCGAATCGGCCTTTATTGCGGCACGCAGTGTCGATGGCGCGATTCGGGCCATGGTGGGCGGTTTTGACTTTAACCGCAATAAATTCAACCATGTCACCCAGGCTTGGCGGCAACCTGGCTCCTCGTTCAAACCCTTTATTTATTCTGCATCGCTGGAAAAAGGCTTGTCACCTGCCACGGTGATTAACGATGCGCCGATTTCCTTTGACGCCGGACAAACTGGCGGCCAAGCGTGGGAGCCGAAAAACTACGACGGCAAATATGAAGGCCCGATGTCGATGCGGCGCGGCTTAACCAAGTCGAAAAACATGATTTCTATCCGCATTCTGCAAAAAATCGGCGTCAAATACGGGCAAGAATACACCACCCGCTTTGGTTTTGACTCAGAAAAAAATCCGCCTTATTTAACCCTGGCGCTCGGTTCCGGTGCGACCACACCACTTCAGATGGCGGGGGCTTACGCCACCTTTGCCAATGGTGGCTATCGGGTCAACCCTTACCTGATTTCAAAAATTGTCGATGCCAATGGCAAAATCATTTCCCAGGCCAACCCGGCTTTGGCAGGCGATGAAGTAAACCGCATTATTGATGAACGCAATGCGTTTTTGGTTGATAGCATGTTGAAGGACGTGGTGCGCTTCGGTACGGCGGCCAAGGCCATGGTTTTAAAGCGCCCTGATTTGGCGGGTAAAACCGGTACCACCAATGATTCGGTGGATGCATGGTTTGCAGGCTACCATGCACAATTGGTGGGGATCGCCTGGATTGGGTTTGACCAGCCCAAAAATCTTGGCAACCGGGAAACAGGTGGTGGCTTGGCGCTACCAATTTGGATCAGTTATATGCAAAAAGCCTTGAAAGAAATCCCGGTTGAAGAGCGCATCGTGCCGGACGGCTTAATCCAGGCGGGCAGCGAATATTATTACATCGAAAACCCACCCGGCACGGGCGTGACCAGCCTGGGCCTGGGTGATGGCTTGCCGCGCGCTGAGGATAAAGTCAAAGATGACGTAAAAAACGAACTGTATTAGTGATGTTAGCGCCGTACTAAGCGCGCTTTTTGGGTGCGCGCAGCACCACCTGTTCCTGGGCTTGTGCGCTCACCATGTGCGACAAGGCGGCAAACAGTTCGGAATTATCACGGGTATTGAGCCAGGCTTGGCCGTCGTGGCGATAATGGAAACCGCCCGCTTTGGCCGCCACCCATAGTTCTTGCATCGCGGCTTGGCTATTGACGATGATTTTGCTATGGCTGGCCAGACATTCAATTTCCAGCACATTGCCACTGCGGCTACATTCGACATCCAGATCGGTTTCATCGCAAGCCAGATCGAGTTGAGCTTCAATTGCATCCAGGCTCGCTTCGGCCAAGGCTAAAAATTCTGATTCTTTCATGCTACACTCCCGATCTATTCAATTAACCCATCCGGTATTCTAATCGTGAAACTGATCACATCCTTGCTATTGGCCCTACTTTCTGGCCTGGTATTGAGCCAACTTGCTGCCTGCGGTCAAAAAGGCCCTTTGTTTTTACCGGACAAACCCACGCCGATATCCGCTCCTGGCGCTCCCGCCGCGCCAACCATCACGCCAACCATCACGCCAACACCCACACCTGCATCGGCCAGTGCATCTGCCAAGGCATCATAACAACATAGCTGTCTCAAATTTGCTACGCAAGATAGAAAAGAAGCTGCGTACATTACGCACATTGCTCTGGGTGGCAAACAGACGGTGTGCCAGGGCGTGGTAGGCCGCCATATCCGCCACTTGCACCACCAGCACAAAATCCGGCCCCGGCGATACCCGATAGCATTGCGTTACCAACGCTTCTTGCGCCACGCGCGCCTCGAATGCCTGTAAATATTCATCGGCCTGGTGATCCAGCGTGATTTCGACGATTGCCGTCAAGCCGGCACCGACTTTATCCGCCGCCAATAGCGCCACCTGACGCAAAATGACGCCCGCTTCGGTTAAACGCTTGACCCGGCGCAAGCAAGTGGGCGGCGAACAAAACACCCGCGCCGCCAAATCATGGTTGGTGATGGTCGCATCTTGTTGCAAAATATTCAGGATACGCTTATCCAATTCGTCCAGTACTAATCTTTCTTCGCTCATGATATGTAATTTTCCGGTTATTTATAGCCATAAGATGAAATTTAATTTCAACCTCAAGCACTGGTGAAATTATATGTCAAAATCAGATAAAAAATGATGCCATATTTCATTCTGACTCGATTACGATGGCTCCTTCAATTCATTCAATTCATTTTTTGCGAGGTTTTCATGTGTGGCATCGTCGGCGCAATCGCGCAACGCAATATCACCCCGGTTTTGTTAGAGGGTTTAAAGCGCCTGGAATATCGGGGTTATGATTCTTGCGGCATCGCCGTGCATGCGGATGGGCGCTTGCAGCGCGCGCGCTCGACTTCCCGCGTGGCCACCCTGGCGCATGAAATTGAGCAAGCAGGCCTCTTTGGTTTTTCCGGCATTGCGCACACGCGCTGGGCCACCCATGGCGCGCCCGTATCGCGCAATGCGCACCCGCATTTTTCGCCGAACGAAGAAAATGCGCGCATTGGTCTGGTGCATAACGGCATTATCGAAAACCACGAGCCATTACGCGCCGAGCTGACTGCCTTGGGT